>NZ_JBQCVF010000029.1:0-17731 GCF_051962515.1 Neisseria sp. P0009.S007
ACCAAATCATCTACCAACAAAACGCGTGCGCCCGGCTTGATGGCGTCGGTATGGATTTCTACCGTTGCTTCGCCATATTCCAAAGCGTAACTTTGAGAAACCGTATCAAACGGCAGTTTGCCTTTTTTGCGGATGGGGACAAAGCCGACGTTCAGCTGATAGGCCAAAGCTGCGCCAATGATGAAGCCGCGCGCATCCAAGCCCGCAACGACATCAACTTTTTGCCCCATATAGCGGTAAACCAGTAAATCGACCAGCAGGCGGAAATATTCTGCGCTTTGCAAAACGGGAGTAATGTCATGAAACAAAATCCCTTTTTGCGGCCAGTTTTCAATTTTACGGATTTTGTCCGCCAAAGCCTCTACGCCCATTACTTCAGGATGAATCAACATCTTGACATTCCGAAATCAAAAAGTTTTTAACACGATATTGTAGCGGTCATATGCGGACTTGCCAAATTAATCGATACAATAGCCAAATTTTGCAACATGCCGTCTGAAATTCCGAGAAACATTGTGTTGTGTTATAATTTACAGGTACATACCATCGGCTGAACCACCATGCAAAATCATAAAAAAGGCAATATTTACATCATTTCTGCCGCTTCCGGCACAGGTAAAACGACCTTGGTGTCGCGCCTGTTGAAAAATCATGACGACATCCGTGTTTCCATTTCTCATACCACGCGCCAGCCACGTGAGGGTGAGACACATGGCGTGCATTACCACTTTGTTCCCAAAGAAGAATTTGAATCACTGATTGATCAAAGAGCCTTTTTGGAACACGCCAATGTGTTCGGCAACTATTACGGCACCAGCATTGCCGGCGTGAATTCGTTGAGCGAAGAGGGCTATGATGTAATTTTGGAAATTGATGTGCAAGGTGCGGCGCAAGTGCGTAAATCATTGCCTGAAGCCAGCAGTATTTTTATCCTGCCGCCTTCCTTTGAAGTATTGGCACAACGTTTGATCGGCCGTGGTACAGACAGCGAAGAAGTTATTCAAACACGTCTTTCAAAAGCCCGACATGAGATTGAGCAATCCGTTTTGTTCGATTACGTCGTCGTGAATGACGATTTGGATCGTGCCGAAGCCGATTTGTTCCACATTATTAAAGCAGGCCGTCTGAAAAAATCCTCTCAACAGGGATTTATTTCAAACCTGTTGGAAAATTCGTAAAAAACAGCGAAAATAACCGTTTATTTGAAACATAGAAAGAAAGCAAGCAAACATGGCCCGTATTACTACTGAAGACTGCACAGGTAAAATCCCTAACCACTTCGACCTTACCCTCGTTGCCGCCCGTCGCGCACGCCAGCTCGAAAACGGCAATACGCCTTTGGTTGACGACATCCGCAACAACAAACCAACCGTAACCGCCCTGCGCGAAATCGCTGCTGGACAAATCGGAACCGAGCTGCTGACCCGCAATAAGTAAACCAACCGGCAAACCGATAAAACCGCCGCGCGGACTGTATCGGTGCGATATAACAACCGATACAGTCTGACGGCTTAAAAAAATAGCCATAAAAGGCCGTCTGAAAATGCCAGCCCCACTGCCTACCGCCCCCTATGACCCGCTGACAGCAGAAGCGCGCGAGCTTCTGTTTCGCACCGCATCCTATCTCAATACCAATGAGCAGGCCGAGCTTGAAAGAGCCGTTGCCTACGCTTTCCACGCCCATGACGGACAAACCCGTAAAAGCGGCGAACCCTACATCACCCATCCTCTCGCCGTTGCCACGCAGCTTGCGATTTGGCATATGGATGTTCAAGGTCTTTGCGCGGGCGTTATGCACGATGTATTGGAAGATACGGGTGTAACCAAAGTCGAAATGGCGGCAGAATTCGGCGATACCATTGCCGAAATGGTAGACGGCCTCTCCAAACTGGAAAAACTCAAATTTGAAGATCATGCCGAGCATCAGGCGGAAAGTTTCCGTAAGCTTATCCTCGCCATGACTAAAGACGTGCGTGTTATCGTCGTCAAACTGGCCGACCGATTGCATAATATGCGCACCCTTGGCTCTATGCGTCCGGAAAAACGCCGCCGCATCGCCAAAGAAACCCTCGAAATCTATGCTCAAATCGCCAATCGCATTGGCCTGAACAATGCGTATCAAGAGCTTCAAGACTTATCGTTCCAAAACCTCCACCCAAGACGCTACGAAACCCTGAAAAAAGCCATGGACAACAGCCGCAAAAATCGCCGCGATGTTGTCGGCAAAGTGTTGCGTGCATTCGGTCAGCGTTTGGTCGGTGTCAATATTGAAGCCAAAATCAAAGGCCGCGAGAAAAACTTATACAGCATTCATCAAAAAATGCTGGCTAAAAAACTGCGTTTTGCCGAAGTAATGGATATCTACGGCTTTCGGGTCATTGTAAACAATATTCCTGCCTGTTATGCCGCGTTGGGTGCATTGCATAATTTATACCACCCCAAGCCCGGCCGTTTTAAAGACTATATCGCTATTCCGAAAAGCAACGGCTACCAAAGCCTGCACACGACTTTGGTCGGTCCTTACGGTTTACCGATCGAAGTGCAAATCCGTACGCGTGAAATGGACGCTGTGGCTGAGGGCGGTATTGCCGGCCATTGGATTTACAAATCCGGTGAAAATACTCCGGACCAAGCCGTCCTCCATATGAACCGATGGATGAAAAATATTCTTGACCTGCAGGCCAGCAGCTCAAATGCCATCGAGTTTCTGGAGCATGTCAAAGTCGATTTGTTCCCCAACGAAGTCTATATCGTTACCCCGAAAGGCGATATCCTTACCTTGCCTAAAGGTGCGACGCCGATTGACTTTGCCTATGCCGTTCACACCAATATCGGTCATAAAACCGTTGCCGCGCGTATCAATAACGTCATGATGCCGTTGCGCACCAAGCTGAAAACCGGTGATACGGTAGAAATCATTACTTCCGAACACGCCAAGCCTAATGTGGCATGGCTGAATTTTACCGTTTCCAGCCGTGCGCGCAGTGCCATCCGCCAATACATTAAAAATCTGAATCGTCACGATGCCGTTGTTTTGGGTGAGAACCTGCTGCAAAAAGCTTTATCCAGCCTGTTGCCTAAAGACATCCTGCTTTCAGACGACCTCAAAGAAAAATACCTTGCCGATTTGAACACCAAACAAACCTCGTTTGAAGAGGTTCTTTACAATGTCGGTATGGGGCATACTTTGCCGGTACACGTTGCCATGCACATTGCTGAGTTGGCGGGCCAACATTTTGGCAGCGCGGTCAAACTCAGCCCGATCAAAGTCAACGATCAGGAAACCGGCCGGATTCATTTTGCCGAATGTTGCCATCCGATTCCCGGCGATGCGATCCGCGCCCTATTGGTCAAAGACAAGGGTATGATTATCCACCGTGATACCTGTCAAACTTTGGTCAAAGCCGATCCGGAAGAGCAACTCGATGCGGGCTGGGACAGTTTGCGCAATCAAACGTACCGCACCATCCTCAACGTTAAATCCGAAGATGCTCATGGTTTGTTGGCCTCAATGGCGCAAGCGATTTCCAATTCCGGTGCGGATATCGAATCTGTCGATACGCCGACCAAAGCGCAAGCAGGAACGGAAGGTTTTGTAGAATTTAAATTCACAATTAAAGTCAAAGACTTGGATCAGGTTAATCAGATTATTCATGCAATGCATGCCAATCCGAATATCCGCAAAGTGATTCGAGGATAATCTGTGATCAGCATGATAAGAAAAGGCCGTCTGAAAGTGTGTTCAGACGACCTTTTGAGTATGTACAAACAAACTTTGTCAGTTTGTTTTGAAGAAAAATAATGCTTCAGGCTGGATTTAACTCAACCAAAAACGGAAAACCAAGAAGAAAACTAAGGCCAAAACGCCGGCCCAAACCAGCAACATGAATCCGGCTACTGCCTGACCCAAGCGGTAAACAGGGTTTTTGCGTTCATCTTCGAGTAGGGGATTAGGTGTATCGTGCGGTTTGTCGGACATGATGAAGCTCTGATTGAATTATTGAATAAAAGCGTAAGGGTACGCCGATAGAAGCAAAGTTTCAAGTGGGAATGATTATTGATAGAAGTCTTCGTCTTTATTCCACGCGGTTTTTAAGGCCGTCTGAATGGTGTCAGCACCAAAGCCGCGATAGGCAAGGAAACGCGCCTGTTTTTGTTTTTCTTTCAAATCTTGAGCTTCTTGCTTGAATTTTTTACGCAAGACGGAAATGGCGGTTTGCAGCTCGTCCTCCCTATCGGGTAGGAACTCCCGACAGTCATCTGCATCGATACCTTGTTGCGCCAAAGCTTGCTTGAGGCGGAGTGTGCCGTAACGGTTGCTTTTGCTGTGAATATAGGCTTCTGCGTAACGTTGGTCGGATTGCCAATTCCGTTCGGCAAATTCGTCCAAAACCTTTTCCAATTCTTCTTCGCTTTCTGAGTGAGGAGCCAGTTTGCGTTTCAAGCCAACACGGCTGACTTCCTGACGGGAAAGAATATCCAAGGCGCGGGAACGTAAGGTTTTGGGAGGTTTCATGGGATATGGAAGGGGAGGGATTTTAACTACATTGAATTACATTTCAGACGGCCTGATTAGGTGAAAGCACCGAAAAGGCCGTCTGAAAATAAAGCCGAATTATTCTTTGTCTTTGTTTTTTTGCGGTTGCAGATTTTCGTAGATTTCAGGCAGGGCGCGAATCAACAAATCAGGTTTGGTCGCTTTGTCTTGAGAGAGCAAGGTCATGTCGCCGTAGCCGAATGTTATGCCGACGCTGAAGCAACCGGCCGCTTTGGCGGCAATAATGTCATTTTTGGAGTCGCCCACCATCAGCATATTCGCAACATCGATGCCCAAAACTTCAGCCGCATGTTGAAGCGGCAATGGGCTGGGTTTTTTCTCAGTCAGGCTGTCTCCGCCAAGAACCAAGCTGAAATAGCCGTCGAGATTGAGCTGTTTCAGCAGCTCGGCTGCCAGCACTTCGTTTTTGTTGGTAATGACAACCAATGGAATACCCAAGGACTTGAGCAGGCCGAGACCGGCTTCGGTTTCAGGGTAGGGGCGGGTAAAGTCGCTCAAGTGCTCGCGATAATATTTCATAAAGAACACAAAACCTTTTTCCCAGATTTCAGGATCGGCTTCTTTTTCACGATCATTGCTAATGACGCGATGAACCAACTTGCTGATGCCGTCGCCGACATAACTTTCAACCGTTTGGGTAGGCAAAACAGGTAAACCCAAGTGCGCACACATGGCTTGGGCTGCTGCGGCTAAATCGGGAACGGAATCACATAAGGTACCGTCCAAATCAAAGGCAACGGCTTGAACGTGTTCTAAGGCAGCAGTGGTCATTGAGTAGCTTTCTGTCATATTATTTAAGCGCTTATTTTAACATTGTTTGCCTGATTTGCCGATGTTTTGCTGATTCTTTAATGGGATATTTGTTTAAATTGTTAACAATTTTTGCTGGTGTAAGTCTGTCCGTCTGTTGGTAATGTGGAAGGGATTTTGTCAACAAAAAGGGCGGTTTGGTAGGCATTAAAAAACAAAGGGTTTGAGTGTTTTTTTGAATGGTTTGATGAGCATTTATACTAGGCCGTCTGAAAATTTTTTGGTCGGCGTACCGATATTTTCAGACGGCCTCAAACTAAATTTATATATAAATGAATGGATTTGCTTTTTATCGACTACATGCTATTACATTTTTTCCTGTTTTTGTATATAGTAACAAGTATGGCTCTCGTCTAATCATGTGTATGAAAAGGAAAAATACATGTCCGCATCTGCTGTTAAAGAAACACTGAATCCGTTTGAAATTGCACAAAAACAAGTAAAAATTGCCTGCGATCGCCTGAATGCCGACCCGGCAGTATTTGAAATCTTGAAAAAGCCGCAACGTGTTTTGGAAGTGAACTTCCCTGTCAAACTCGACAACGGTACAGTAGAAAATTTCACCGGTTACCGTTCCCAACACAATAACGCCGTCGGCCCTTACAAAGGCGGCGTGCGTTTCCATCCCAATGTAAATCTGGACGAAGTCAAAGCACTGTCTATTTGGATGACCATCAAATGCTGTGTAGCCGGTATTCCTTACGGCGGCGGTAAAGGCGGTATTACTTTGGATCCGCGTAACTATTCCGAAGCAGAATTGGAACGCATCGCCCGCGCTTATTCCGAAGCCATTTCTCCGCTGATCGGCGAGAAAATCGACATTCCCGCCCCTGATGTGAACACCAACGGCAAAATCATGTCTTGGATGGTTGATGCCTATGAAAACGTCGTGAAACATTCTGCACCGGGCGTGTTTACCGGCAAACCGGTTGAGTTTGGCGGTTCCTTGGCGCGCACCGAAGCCACCGGTTACGGCGTAAACTTCGCCGCCGTCCAAGCTTTGGAAAAACTGGGCAAAGACGTGAAAGGTGCCACTTACGCCATTCAAGGTTTCGGTAATGTGGGCTACCACACCGGTTACTATGCACACAAAGCCGGTGCGAAAATCGTTGCCGTATCTACTGTTGACGTTGCCATCTACAACGAAAACGGCTTGGATATGGAAGCAATCATTAAAGAATTCCAAACCAAAGGTTTCATCACCAATGAAGCCGGCTACGGTAAAGAAATCAGCAATGCCGAACTTTTGGCTTTGGATGTGGACGTACTCGCCCCTTGTGCATTGGAAAATCAATTGACTTCCGAAAATGCAGGCAAAGTCCGCGCGAAAATCGTGGTTGAAGGCGCAAACGGCCCGACTACTCCTGAAGCCGACGTTATTCTGCGTCAAAACGGCGTATTGGTTGTTCCTGACATTTTGGCAAACTGCGGCGGCGTGGTTGTGTCCTATTTTGAATGGGTACAAAACCTGCAAGGCTACTACTGGGAGTTTGACGAAGTTCAAGAGAAAGAAACCGTGGTTCTGCGCCGTGCGTTCCGCGATATTTGGAACTTGGCTCAAGAATACGATGTCGACCTGCGTACCGCTTCTTACATGATGAGTATCCGTCGTGTTGAAAAGGCAATGAAACTGCGCGGCTGGTATTAATCGTTTGACCAATAGCTAAGAGTAGGCCGTCTGAAACCTGTTTTCAGACGGCCTTAATGTTTTTGATAAGAGCCTTTACAAATTTTAATCCACCTTGATTCCATTTCAATCAAACTCAGCTATAATCCCCTTTTTTGACCTTTCCGGAAAAGACATAATCATGAACAAAACTTTCAAATTCAGCGCATTGGCTTTGTCTGCTTTGTTGGCACTGACTGCTTGCAACCAAAAAGACACTGCCGCTAAAGATGCCCCTGCTGCTTCCGCAGCTTCAAATGCGACTGCAGATGCTTCTGCCATCGGTTCTACTGCCCAACAAGCCAGCTACGCAATGGGTGTGGACATCGGCCGTTCATTGAAACAAATGAAAGACCAAGGCACAGAAATCGATTTGAAAGTCTTCACCGAAGCCATGGAAGCCATGTTTGAAGGTAAAGAAGTCAAAATGACTGAAGCCCAAGCTCAGGAAGTGATGATGAAATTCCTGCAAGAGCAACAAGAAAAAGCTACTGCCAAACGTGCTGAAGATGCCAAAGTGAACTTGGAAAAAGGCGAAGCGTTCTTGAAAGAAAACGCGACTAAAGAAGGCGTGAAAACCAGCGCTTCCGGTCTGCAATACAAAATCACCAAAGAAGGCGAAGGTAAAAAACCAACTAAAGACGATATGGTTACCGTTGAATACGAAGGCCGTCTGATTGATGGTACCGTATTTGACAGCAGCAAAGCTAACGGCGGCCCAGTAAGCTTCCCTGTAAGCCAAGTAATCCCAGGTTGGACTGAAGGTATCCAGCTCTTGAAAGAAGGCGGCGAAGCAACATTCTATATCCCTGCCAAATTGGCTTACCGCGAAGTGGGTGCCGGCGATAAAATCGGCCCGAACGCTACTTTGGTATTTGACGTGAAACTGGTTAAAGTCGGCGCGCCTGATGCTGCTGCGCAACAACCTGTACAAGTTGACGTACAAAAAGTTCAATAATCCGAATCAAGGCTTACGCCCTTAAACAACGGATAAAAGGCCGTCTGAAAAATTCCGTTTCAGACGGCCTTTGTTCCAAACCAACAAGGAATTATGATGAAAAATATCGTCATCCTTATTTCCGGACGCGGCAGCAATATGCAGGCGATTGTGAATGCCGATATTCCCGATGCCAACATTGCAGCCGTATTGAGCAACAGCGAGACCGCAGCCGGATTGGCATGGGCGGCAGAACGCGGTATAGCCACTGACAGTTTGAACCATAAAAATTTCGACTCGCGTCTGGCATTTGATCAGGCAATGATGGAGAAAATCGATGCCTATCAGCCGGATTTGGTTGTATTGGCGGGCTTTATGCGCATTTTGACTCCGGAGTTCTGCGCACATTATGAAAACCGCCTGATCAACATCCATCCGTCCATCCTGCCTTCTTTCACCGGTCTGCACACCCACGAACGCGCATTGGAAGCAGGTTGCCGAGTGGCAGGCTGCACCATCCATTTCGTGACGCCCGAGCTGGATTGCGGCCCGATTATTTCACAAGGCATTGTTCCTATTTTGGACGGCGATACTGCCGACGACGTTGCCGCACGCGTGCTGACGGTTGAACACCAGCTGTTTCCGCAAGCCGTTGCCGATTTTGTTGCAGGCCGTCTGAAAATCGAAGGCAACCGCGTTTTGAATGCACAACGCAATGCCGCCGGTCAAAGCCTGCTGGCTTGATTGAAACACCATACACACAAGGAAAACATCATGAATCCGATTAAAACAACCCTGCTGACACTTTCCCTATTTACAGCCTCCATCGGCGCGCAAGCCGCTGAATTGCCGCAATCTGCCGTTTTGCAATACTCAGGCAGCTACGGTATTCCTGCGACCATGACCTTCACACGCAGCGGCAACCAATACAAAATCGTCTCTACCATCAAAGTACCGCTTTACAATATCCGCTTTGAATCCGGCGGCAGCATCAACGGCACGACCTTGAATCCGTCTTACTACAAAGATGTGCGCGGCGGCAAAGTGTATGCCGAGGCCAAATTCTCCGGCGGCAACATCACTTACGGCAAAGCAGGTGATTTGAAAACCGAAAAATCCGGCCCGGCCATGGACTTGTTCACTTTGGCATGGCAACTGGCCGCCAATGACGTGCGCCTGCCGTCAGGTTTGAAAATTACCAACGGTAAAAAACTGTACACCGTCGGCAGCATGAACAAAATCGGCAGCGAAAGCTATAAGCTGAACGGCGGTACAACGCCTGTGAGCAAATATCGCGTCCGTCGCGGCGACGATACCGTGACTTACTCTTTTGCTTCCGATATCGACAATATCCCTGCGCAAATCAGCTATACCGATGACGGTAAAACCTACAACCTGAAACTGACTTCCGTCAAAATCAACGGTAAAGTAGTGAAACCGTAATCTTTATTTGCTCAAACAAGAAGGCCGTCTGAAAAGTTTTCAGACGGCCTTATCTTTACAGCAACACAATATCGTATTGTTCCTGCGTGTAGGCGGTTTCGACAGCCAGCGAAATCGGTTTGCCGATAAAGTCTATCAACATGGCCAGCGATTGCGATTCCTCATCTAGGAACAAGTCGATGACATTTGGAGCGGCCAAGATGCGGAAGGCTTGGACATCGTAGCGGCGCGCTTCGCGGACGATTTCGCGTTGGATTTCGTAGCACACGGTTTGCGGCGTTTTCAGACGGCCCCGGCCTTGGCAGGAAGGGCAGGGTTCGCAGAGGATTTGGCTTAAGTTTTCACGTGAACGTTTGCGCGTCAGCTCGACCAAACCCAAACTGGTGAAACCGTTGAGTGTAACGCGGGTACGGTCGAAGGCGAGGGCTTTGGCAAGCTCTTGCAGGACGGCTTCGCGGTGGACTTCCTGCGCCATATCGATGAAGTCGATGATGATGATGCCGCCGAGATTGCGCAGGCGAAGTTCGCGGGCGATGGTGTGGCAGGCTTCGAGGTTGGTGCGGAAGATGGTTTCATCAAAATTGCGCGCGCCGACAAAGCCGCCGGTGTTGACATCGATGGTGGTCATGGCTTCGGTGGACTCGATGATGAGGTAGCTGCCGAAGTTGAGGTTGACGCGCGGTTGTAGGGCGCGGGCGATTTCCTGCTCGATGTTGTGGGTTTCAAATAGGGGGCGTTCGCCTTTGAACAGTTCGATTCTGCCCAATGCACCTTGAACGTATTGTTCGGCAAACTGGGTCATGCGGCGGTGGTTTTCAGTGGAGTCGACCAGGATTTTGTGCGTATCGAGGCTGAACATATCGCGCAAAACGCGCAGGCTCAAAGGCAAATCTTGATAGAGCAGGGTTTCGGGCGGCTGGATTTTTGCTTGTTTTTGAATGTGTTCCCACACTTTGGTCAGATAGTTGATGTCTGATTGCAGTTGCTCATCGGAGGCGTTTTCAGCGTTGGTGCGGATGATGTAGCCGTGGCAGGCGTTTTCGGGCAGCAGATTGTTGAGGCGCTCCCTCAAACTGCTGCGTTCGGCATCGTCTTCAATGCGTTGGGAAATGCCGATGTGGTCTTCTTGCGGAAGATGGACGAGGAAACGGCCGGCCAGTGAGATTTGGGTGGATAGGCGCGCGCCTTTGGTATTGATGGGGTCTTTGATGACCTGAACCAAGACAGACTGGCCTTCAAAGAGCATGTGTTCGATGCGTTGGGTTTCGTCCGGATTGCGGCGTTGTTCGAGGACGTCGACGATATGCAGAAATGCGGCGCGTTCCAATCCGATATCGATGAACGCGCTTTGCATGCCGGGGAGGACACGTTTGACGACGCCCAAATAAATATTGCCGACCAAGCTGTGGCCGCTGTTGCGCTCGATGTGCAGCTCGCAGATATTGTTCTCTTCCAAAACGGCCACACGCGTTTCTTGCGGCGTGATGTTGACGAGGACGGTTTCGGACGGACGCACGGCGTCCTTGGGGATGGGAATTCCTGAAAGCATGGGGATACCTGATTTTGAATAGAAAAACTTTTGCGATGTGTCCTTCTCCAAAAAACAAATGGCAAAAGTCATTCTGCGAAAGCGCTTATCATACTTTAATTATGGTTTTTCCGCATCTGCACAAATGTTTATGGCCAAGAGGCCGTCTGAATGTTTTTTACAACCGTACGGCGGGAACACTTGTAAAATAACGCTTATGCCCATATAGTCATGAACATTGGTATTTTGGAAGAAATCATGCAAACCGTTACTGTTTATACCGGTCCATATTGCCCGTACTGCACCATGGCGAAAAGGCTGTTGCAGGCGGTGGGTGTGAAAGAAATCAACGAAATCCGCATCGACGGCAATCCGGAAGTTTTTGCCGAAATGCAGCAGCTTTCCGGCCAGCGCAGCGTGCCGCAGATTTTTATCGGCGATACCCATGTCGGTGGCTTTACCGATTTGTACCGCTTGCAGCAGGAAGGCAAGTTGGACGAATTACTGAATCCTTAACCCTTAACTTAGGAAAATAAAATGAGCGAAGAATTGCAACCCGTATTCAGCGTTGAGCGTCTGTATGTAAAAGACTTGTCTTTGGAAGTGCCTCATGCACCACAAATCTTCTTGGAACAAGGCGAGCCTGAAGTCGATATGCGCGTTTCTACCGGCAACACCAAACTGGAAGACGGCTTCTACAGCGTTGACGTTACCGTTACCGTGACTGCCAAACTGAACGAAGAGCGCACCATGTTCTTGAACGAAGTTACCCAAAGCGGCATCTTCCGTCTGGAAAACATTCCTGAAGAAGACGTACAACTGCTGCTGGGCGTTGCTTGTCCAAACATCCTGTTCCCTTACGCACGCGAAGCCATTTCCAACAGCGTAACCCGCGCCGGCTTCCCACCTGTATTACTCGCTCCGATCAACTTCGAAGCAATCTACCAACAACAACAGGAAGCTAACGCTTAATCGCGTTATACCTAAATTGAGGCCGTCTGAAACATTGCGTTCAGACGGCCTTTTTTTATCTAAAAATCAGGACATAAGAAAAAATCTATAACAAAAAGTTCATATATTAATGCAATAAGTATATAATGATATCGTTTATCATTACGATCTAATTTTAAATTTTATAGGTTATATACCATTTAAAATCAATAAATTGTAATTTTTATCTAGCAGATAAATAGATTCTATTAATTAAGGAAATAGTTGTGAAACCTGATTTTCAAATGAAAACAATTTGTTTGTTATTAGTGCTGCCTTGCCAAACTGTTTTTGCAGATACGGGACATCAAGAAGTGGAACATGTAGACATGGATACGGTCAAGGTCAGTGGCAAACGGCAGGCACAAAGGAATACCGAGCGCAGTCAGTCTTATACAATCGGAACGATGGCAACGGCGACTGGCTTGCGTATTTCAGGTAAGGATACGCCGCAGTCGGTGAGCGTAATGACGCGTCGGCAGCTAGATGATAAAGCAATATATTCTTTAGAAGAGGCAATGAAAAACACTACGGGAATCAACGTGGTTCGGGATTCGGGTCTACAAACTCGTTTTTTGTCTCGTGGTTTCTATGTTGATCAGATTGGTGAAGACGGTATTACCACGAATGTGTCTGGACGTTCGGGCTATACGGCAAAAATCGATGTCTCACCGAGCACAGACCTTGCTGTTTATGATCACATTGAGGTTGTTAGAGGTGCAACCGGTCTTACTCAATCCAATTCCGAACCGGGTGGAACCATTAATTTAATCCGTAAGCGGCCAACAGCTCTGTTTAAGCATACAGGTGAAATCAGCACTGACCATAGGGGCAGCAAGCGTTTGGCTTTGGATGTATCTGGAAGCTTGAATAATGAACATACGGTACGCGGTAGGCTGGTTGGTGTTCATGAGGACCACCGTTCTTTTAAAGAGGGTGTATGGAACAAGAAAGACATGGTTTATGGCGTGATCGATACGGATTTGAGTGATAACAGTATGCTGACATTGGGCGGCACTTATCAGAAAAATAAAGACATTCCCGATTTTGCCGGCGTGATTTTACCTTGTGAGGATCAAAAAACTGCGGCCTTCAGCTCCAGTCCTGCCTGTAACAATCCTTTGAAATTGCCACGTAAAACTTATTTGGGTGAAACCTCATGGTCACGCCTGAATGCTGATAAATACAATATTTTTTCCGGTTTCAAACATGTCTTTGACAATGGATGGCAACTCAATGCAGAAATTTCTTATACGCATAATGATTCAGATGCCAAAGTCGGACAATTTTTTCTGAAAAACGAACACGCGGCAGGTATTTCAGCATCTGAGGCAACGGGTTTCTTAACCGAGAAGGGGGAGGTTATTCCTTTTGAGCCTAAAGACAAGGCGTTGGCAAAATTAAAAGAATATCGTGATGGTGTCACTAAAACATATGAAGAGAAAAAAGCAGATTATGTTGCCCATCGTTTCGATGCATCTGCTTTTGAACAATATCGCTCCCAAAGAGCGGCAGCACGTCGGGCAGGTTTTGATCAATGTATGCAGGACATTGGTTTGGATTTCCTGTGCAACGACTGGCAGGATCCGGGTGTAGAAGTAGATAAAAAAGAGTTTGTTGATAAGGAGCTTGCAAAGCAAGGCATTATTAACAATGCAGAAGGCCTGTTTCCCAACCGTCTATACGACTCAGCATACAATCTTCGCCACACATACAACCGCCGTTACAACTTCATGCCGTTGCACTATACCAAACATGATGTGCAATGGGGCTTTAAGCTGGATCTGACAGGTAACTACCGCCTGCTTGGGCGAGAACATGATTTCTTTGTCGGCTATGCGTATAACAATGAAAAAATCCGTTCTGCCTATACGGAAATATATCAAAACCGTTATTTTGTCCGTCCTCAAGGTTATGCAGGTGCAGGCAGTTGCGGCATTCATCCCGATGGTCCGGAGCGTAATCCTTTAGAAAAAGGCATTGTCGAACCAGATTGGCATATTTATAACGAAAAAGGTAATAACAAAATCTATGTGCCGGAATGCAGTGGCGCGCATGTTACCAAATATACTCCCCGTTTGGATGCGGAGGGCAAGCCTGTCTGGACAGTCAACGACAATGGTGAGCGCGTAATGGTGCAAGATCCTGTTTATGAATTGGATGCAAATGGAAACAAAATACAGGAGCGGGATGAAGAGGGAAATTTGAAATGGGCAAACCAATATCTGAAAATACCGCTGTGGAAAACTGTTCAGGTTGCAGATGATCATGTTCCGGCGTTATACAATTATTCGAAATACCTTAACACGAATAAAACACATTCTTTGACTGTCAGCACGCGCTTTAATGCGACCAACCGTCTGCATCTCTTGGGTGGTATGCACTATACGCGCTATGAAACCACACAAGCCAAAGAAATGCCTGTACGCTACGGCCAGCCTGCTACGGCATTCCAAACTGAGAGCAGTAACAAAATCGACAAAGAGCATTACACCTCAAAAATGCAAAGCCATAGGTTTACGCCATATGCTGGCATTACCTACGACCTGACACCGCAACAAAGCTTGTATGCCAGCTATACTAAGATTTTTAAACAACAGGATAACGTTGATGTAACCAGCAAATCCGTTCTTCCACCACTCATCGGGACTAACTATGAAATAGGTTGGAAAGGGTCGTTCTTGCAAGGCCGTCTGAATGCTTCGCTTGCCTTGTTTGTTTTACAGCAGAAAAACCGTACCGTTGTCGATTTCGGATTTGTTCCTGATACTAGTAGTAACGGAGGCTCATTCCAAACCATCGCTAAACCTGTGGGTAAGGTTAAGAGCAGCGGTGCAGAACTTGAATTGGCTGGCGAATTGTCGGAAAACTGGCGTATTTTTGTTGGCTACACATATAACAAAAGTAAGTATAAAAATGCGGCAGAAGTCAATGCGGAGCGGTTGGAGAAAAATACGACTGCCGACCCGTATAACTTCAGTAACTTCACGCCGGTACATATGTTCCGCCTCGGTACAAGCTACCGCTTGCCTCAAACTAAGTTAACCTTGGGTGGCGGAATATCTGCACAAAGTCGTACAAGTAGCCTTTACAATATTCGCCAAGGAGGCTACGGACTTATAGATGGCTTTGTTCAATATGACTTTCACAAACACGGCAGAATCAGCCTGATAGGAACTAACCTGGCTGACAGGACGTATTTTGAAAATAACTACAACCGTACGCGAGGTCAAAACAATTTCTATGGCGAACCGCGGACAGTTAAACTGAAATTGGATTGGCATTTCTAGAGAGAATGGATAATGATTGGGTATGTAAACATTATTGGCTAAATTCATAAAAGTATGGGTTGAATATCCTTCTTTTTTGAAAGCTGTTTCCTAACAATGGCTGAAGTTGATTCGATAGCCGGCGTATTTTCAAATATTAATTCGTTTCAAGTATTCAGCTTTGAAGGCCGTCTGAAACATTGCGTTCAGACGGCCTTTTTGTTTTCGGATAAAATACAGCAAACTTTCAATCAGCTGCCTTTTAAGATGACGCCCGAAACCCAAAAACAGCTCAAAATTACCGATGTCTCTGCTAAGAAGCTCGAAAAACTCAACCTCCATACCGCATGGGATTTGGTGTTGCACCTGCCGCTGCGTTACGAGGACGAGACGCACATCATGCCGATTAAGGATGCGCCGATCGGCGTGCCGTGTCAGGTTGAGGGCGAGGTCATCCATCAGGAAGTCACGTTCAAACCGCGCAAGCAGCTGATTGTCCAAATCGCCGACGGTTCCGGCAGCGTCCTTTTTTTGCGTTTCATCCACTTTTACGCCAGCAACCAGAAACAGATGGCGGTCGGCAAACGCATCCGAGCCGTGGGCGAAATCAAACACGGGTTTCACGGCGACGAGATGATTCATCCCAAAATCCGCGATGCCGAGAGCAGCGGTTTGGCGGAAAGCCTCACGCCGATTTATCCGACCGTAAATGGTTTGAACCAGCCCACTTTGCGTCGCATCATTCAGACGGCGTTGGACGTTACGCCGCTACACGACACGCTGCCCGATGCCTTATTGAGTCGTCTGAAACTACCGCACCTTGCCGAAAGCCTGCGCCTTTTGCATTCGCCGCCGCCGAGTTTCACCATCCACCAGCTTTCCGACGGCGCGCTACCCGCATGGCAGCGGCTTAAATTCGACGAACTTTTGGCGCAACAGCTTTCCATGCGCTTGGCGCGGCAGAAGCGTGTCAGCGGCTCAGCCACGGCATTGGGCGGCGACGGCATATTGACTCAAGCCTTGCGCCACGCCTTACCGTTTGCCCTGACCGATGCCCAAGAAAGAGTCGTGTCCGAAATCTGCCGCGATATGGCGCAAACCCACCCCATGCACCGCCTGCTGCAAGGCGATGTCGGCAGTGGCAAAACCATCGTTGCCGCCTTGTCTGCTTTGACCGCCATTGAATCTGGCGCGCAGGTGGCTGTAATGGCACCAACTGAAATCCTTGCAGAACAGCATTTTATCAAGTTCAAACAATGGCTTGAGCCGTTAGGCCTTGAAGTCGTTTGGCTTTCCGGCAGCCAGCGCAAAAAAGCCAAAGATGAAGCCAAAGCCAAACTCGCCGATGGCACCGTCAAAATCGCCGTCGGCACGCACGCCCTGTTTTCAGACGACGTCGAGTTCCAAAATCTGGGCTTGGTGATTGTGGACGAACAACACCGGTTCGGCGTTGCCCAACGTCTCGCCCTCAAAAGCAAAGGGCGCGACGTCCACCAGCTGATGATGTCCGCCACGCCCATCCCGCGCACGCTCGCCATGAGTTTCTTCGCCGACTTGGACGTGTCCGTCATCGACGAATTGCCGCCCGGGCGCACCCCGATTAAAACCCGCCTAGTCAACAACATCCGCCGCGCCGAAGTCGAAGGCTTCGTCCTCAACATCTGCCGCAAAGGACAGCAGGCATACTGGGTCTGCCCGCTGATTGAAGAAAGCGAAACCCTGCAACTGCAAACCGCCACCGAAACCCTAGCCCAGCTTCAGGCAGCCTTGCCCGAACTCAACATCGGCTTGGTACACGGGCGCATGAAGGCCGCCGAAAAAGCCGAAGTCATGGCTCAGTTTGCCGCAGGCCATCTGAACGTCTTGGTCGCCACCACCGTCATCGAAGTCGGCGTAGATGTACCCAACGCCGCCCTGATGGTGATCGAACACGCCGAACGCATGGGCTTGGCGCAGCTGCACCAATTACGCGGGCGGGTAGGGCGCGGCGCGGCAGAAAGCGTGTGCGTCCTCCTGTTTGCCGAACCCTTGAGCGAACTCGCTAAAGCGCGGCTGAAAGTCATCTACGAACACACCGACGGCTTCGAAATCGCCCACCAAGACCTCAACATTCGCGGCCCCGGCGAATTTCTCGGCGCGCGCCAAAGTGGCGTCCCCATGCTGCGTTTTGCCAATCTTGAAGAAGACCTGCACCTCTTGGAACAAGCGCGCGAAATCGCGCCCATGTTAATCGAACAAAACCCTGAAATCGTCGAAGCGCATTTGGCAAGATGGCTTTCCAGCAGGGAAGGTTATTTGGGCGTATAAAATTTGCATGAAAAGAAAAAGGCCGTCTGAAAACAGACGGCCTTTGGTTTGGCTGGATAGAGGTTTAGAAACCTTGTGCCAACATAGCATCGGCTACTTTGACAAAACCGGCAATGTTCGCACCGTTGACATAGTTTACTTTATCGCCGACTTTGCCGTATTTCAGGCAGGATTCGTGGATGTTGTGCATGATGTCGAACAGGCGTTGGTCGACTTCTTCACG
>NZ_JBQCVF010000029.1:17831-21581 GCF_051962515.1 Neisseria sp. P0009.S007
TCGGCGCCGATGTGGCGGTAGAGTTCGGTCATAAAGGCTTGGCAGAAGCGCATTACTTCGGCATCGGATTTGCCTTTAGGATCAAAGTCGGAACCGCCTTTGCCGCCGCCCATAGGCAGGGTGGTCAGCGCGTTTTTGAAGACTTGTTCAAAAGCGAGGAATTTCAACACGCCCAAATCGACGGTCGGGTGGAAGCGTAAGCCGCCTTTGTAAGGGCCGATGGCGGAGCTCATTTGAATGCGGTAGCCGCGGTTGACTTGGACTTGGCCTTTGTCGTCCATCCAAGTGACGCGGAACATAATCACGCGCTCCGGTTCAACAATACGCTCAAGTAGGCTTTGTTGGGTGTATTTCGGGTTTTTCGCCAAAAACGGATCCAAACTCATGAACACTTCTTCAACAGCTTGGTGGAAGGGTTCTTGGTTGGGGTTGCGTTGTTTAAGATTGGTAAACAGGGTGTTCAGGTCAGTCATTTTTCTACTCCTATTGAGTGAGATATTTCAATATTTATGTTTTGAAATATAGCTGTAAAAATTTTACTTGCCAAGAAAAATTTTACCTAGATTGTTGACATTATTTTTTTACCAATTTGTAAAAATGGAATTATATTTTAAATTCAATTAAAAATATATAAAAATATTTTATTAAATAGATTTAAATAAAAATAAAATACCGAGTAATTAAACTAGAAAATGTTGAAAATTTTTTTGTAAAAATTTAATTCAGCTCATAAATTTGTGTAAATTAGCGCTGAATTGTCAACATTGTTAATGAGTGTACTACGCGAATATGGGGAAGGTTGCCCCATTGAAGACAGAGAGGCAGGCCGTCTGAAAATTCGGTACAATACACAAGAAATTCCCACAACACATACATTAAGGAAACACATGAAAGCCTATCACGACCTTATGCGCCATGTTCTCGACAATGGTATCGACAAATCCGACCGTACCGGCACCGGCACGCGTTCCGTGTTCGGTTACCAAATGCGTTTTGATTTGAGTGAAGGCTTTCCGCTATTGACCACCAAAAAACTGCATCTGCGCTCGATTATTCATGAGCTGCTTTGGTTTCTTAAAGGCGATACCAACATCAAATACCTGAAAGACAACAATGTGTCTATTTGGGACGAATGGGCGGATGAAAACGGCGATTTAGGCCCGGTTTACGGCTACCAATGGCGCAGTTGGCCTGCACCCGACGGCCGCCATATCGACCAAATTGCCAACGTGGTGGAACAAATCAAGAAAAATCCCGACTCGCGCCGTCTGATTGTATCGGCATGGAATCCGGCTTTGGTCGACGAAATGGCCTTACCACCTTGCCACGCGCTGTTTCAGTTTTACGTTGCCAACGGCAAACTGTCCTGCCAACTTTACCAACGCAGCGCCGATATTTTCCTTGGTGTACCGTTCAACATCGCCAGCTACGCATTGTTGACCATGATGATGGCGCAAGTGTGCGGCCTGGAAGCCGGTGAGTTTATCCATACGTTTGGCGATGCGCATTTGTACAGCAACCATATCGAGCAGGCCCAGCTGCAATTAAGCCGTGATTTCCGAAAACTGCCGACCATGAAAATCAACCCTGAAGTCAAAGACTTGTTTGCCTTCAAATTTGAAGACTTCGAATTGGAAGGCTACGATCCGCATCCGCACATCAAAGCAGCCGTATCGGTGTAATCCAAGTTAAAAAACAAAAGACCGTCTGAAACTTCAGACGGCCTTTTTATTTAGGTAGATTTATTGACGTTTCGCGCCATAGCCACCGATTAAGTGTTCGGTTGCATCTTTGTTTTTCAAGCCGTAAGTGCCGCCAATTTCTGCAGCATTGGGGCCGTAAAATTTGCCGTTCAGGTTGCCACTTAACTTGTCATCGGCCGTGCTGACTTTGCCGGAGAAGAGGTTGCCGTCTTTCCAGCTTGCCGTACCTTTGAAATCGTAGTTTTTATCTGCTTTGGATACGCGCTTACCATTTTCCAAAGTATGGAAGTGTGAGTTTGATGTTTCAAAACGGATACCTTTGAGGCCGAAATCAACGATAGCTATGACATTGGAAGTCAACTGACGATTGTTATTATCGGTAACCACATAGGCAGTAGAAATACCTTTGTAGGTGGCTGTACCTTTAGCAGGCAGGGTCGTGAAGACAGTTTCATCGCCCAGGCTTTGGTAGCCTTGGTATACATGTCCTTTAGGGTCGGTGTAATGCGCGAAGGTTTGATATGTCCAGCCGGCCGCAGAAGGATCATGCAACACAATTTCTGTGCCATCGCCAAAATTGATGACATAGACACCGTCGAATTGTTTGTCGAATACCAAGCCATCTTGGTCTGGACGGAAATAGGCTAGATTATTGCTAACATTCTCATTAATTTCTGCTAGTTTAGTTCGATTTTCAAGATTTTTAGCGTGTGAAGTCTTTAATTCTTCAATCTTTGCTTTGATCTCCGTTACTTTTTTATTGTTAACTGGACCTGCTTCTGGATTTTCTTCTTTTTCAAGCTTTTCTTCTTCAGCCTTTAATTTTTTATAATCTTCAGCAATTTTGTCATCCAAAGTTGATTTGCCGTATGCGAATTCGGTATTTTTCTCCTTGCCCGTTTGTTCGCTGACATCAGTTTGAGTATTGCCTTTTGAATATACTTTGGCAATAACAGAAGCGTAACTTGTCCATGTAGGTTGGGTTGCGTTGCCATTAGAGGTCTTATTAAATAATACAACGCCGTCCATTTTGACTTCATCATTGCTGTTAAAGTCAATAGAACTGATCAGACCATTTTGGTTGCGGTCTTGATTGTCCGTTTGGAACATTTTGCCTGCGGCATCTTTGCGGATTTGTACGTTAGGGTTGGATTGCTGTGCACCTTTGGAAGAGATGAAATGTGTGTGCAAAGGCTGGGTAACGTTGGCCGGATCGATTGGAGCTTCATCGGTCAGTTCGGCAAGGTTGTCGGCACTGTTAGTAAGCGTAGTAGACGGAGCTTTCGGAGTGTTGGCATTGCTGTTGTTGGCAGGATTGCCATTGTTGCCAGCAGAGTTGCCGGTATTATTGGTAGGAGTTGCGCCGGTGCTTAAAGCAGATGAACCGCCGCCTCCGCCACCACCGCATGCGGACAAGATGGCTGCGCTGATGGCTGTAAAAACGATGGTTTTAAGTTTGGTTTGGATGTTTGACATGAGATTCCCTGTATGGTTATTCGCTTGATTAAAAGGTCGGAGAGATCGTTTATCTGATTTTTAAACCTTTAATATCTGATAATAACCATAAATCATAAAAAAATAAACAGTTTGTTTGCATTTCTGTACAAAAATTAATCAAAGGGAAGATGGTTGGGTGGATATTTTCTTAGTTAATTGTTTTATATGAATTTATTTTGAATATTTTAGTGAGTTCTATAGCTAGTCTGTTTCTTTTTAACAAACTTTTCAGACGGCCTTTTGAAGATAAAAAAGCAGTCGGACTTTATGGATGCTTTTCTCTCAACGGATAAGCGTATTTCCGTTAAAATACGCCTTCTTTTCCGATTCGAAACATTGCCATGCGCCTTACCCACATCAAACTCTCCGGCTTCAAATCTTTTACCGACCCGACTACGATTCATGTGCCGGGGCAGCTTGTTGCGGTCATCGGGCCGAACGGCTGCGGCAAGTCGAATGTGATTGACGCGGTGCGCTGGGTGTTGGGCGAGGCTTCGGCGAAGCAGCTTCGCGGCGAGAGTATGCAGGACGTGATTTTTAACGGTGCGGC
>NZ_JBQCVF010000030.1:0-3703 GCF_051962515.1 Neisseria sp. P0009.S007
CGCTATTTGACCCAAACGTTCCGCAAAGCCTTCAATCTGCAAGGTACGCCGCTCAGAATTCAATACAATGTTTCGGAAAACCCGTATGAAAATGCGGAAGACAAACCGAAGAAAAAACCGCTGCGCCGTGTCAGCTTGAGCAACCGTATTGAGAAACGCGAAGGCCGCAAGGAAGAGAAAAACCGCTTCAAGAAGAAAACCAAAGTCAGCGTGAAAAAACAATTCAGCAAATAAGCATAAAGGCCGTCTGAACAATTTCAGACGGCCTTTTTTTAATGAAAAACAGCTCGTTAGAGCTTCATGGCATATTTTCGATAGGATTTGCCGAATTTTAAAAAACATCCAATTTGGATTTGGGATTGTTGTGAATATGGAAATGAAACAGTCGGTTTGACGTGAAGTTCCCTTATTGCTGGATTCCTAAATGGTGTGATAGAAAAAAATAGTTGGTAATTTATCCTATTCGGGGCTACAATCCCATCAAACGCCGATTTTGGCGTCTTTACAATCATAATAATGGAGCTCAAGAATATGACAGCTAAAGGACAAATGTTACAAGATCCTTTTTTGAATGCGTTGCGTAAAGAGCACGTTCCGGTTTCGATCTACTTGGTAAACGGCATCAAGCTGCAAGGCCAAGTGGAATCATTCGACCAGTACGTTGTTCTGCTGCGTAATACTTCCGTCACTCAAATGGTTTACAAACACGCTATCTCAACAATCGTTCCTGCACGCGCAGTCAGCCTGCAACACGAAAACAAACAACCTCAAGCCGCTGCCGCAGCTGCTCCGGTTCAAGTTGAGACTGTGCAACAACCTGCCGAATAAATGATGTAACGCATTCCTGTTTTTCAATACCTTACCGCTTTTGCGGTAGGGTATTTTTATTTTCAGACGACCTTTATCATGCTGCTTGAGAACATTCTTCCCTTTGCCCACTCCCTGTTACAGCAAGCCTTAAAAGCAGGCGGCCGCGCTTTGGATGCGACGGCCGGAAACGGGCATGATACTTTGCTGTTGGCGCAGTCGGTTGGCGAGACGGGTAGGGTGTGGGCATTTGATGTGCAACTCAAGGCACTGGCGCAGACTCAAGGCCGTCTGAAAGAAAACGGCGTAGATGGTCGGGTAGCCCTGATACATGACGGCCATGAAAACCTTTTGTCTTATATCGACGAGCCTTTAGATGCCGCAGTATTTAATTTCGGTTGGCTGCCGGGAGGCGATAAAAGCTGTACAACTGAAGCAGCAAGCAGTATCCGTGCGCTGACGGATACTTTGGGTTTGCTGAAAGAGGGCGGGCTTGCCGTGGCGGTATTGTATCCTGGACATGAAGCCGGCCGAATAGAGGCTGAAGCGATTGTGCAATGGACGGAAACTTTGCCGCAGGAAGCCTTTGCCGTGTTACGCTATGGCTTTGTCAACCGCCGCAATGCGCCTCCCTATCTGCTGGCGATTGAAAAGTTGCGTCAGAAATAGATGTTTGCGGTAAAATAGCTGCTTTGTTTTTCAACCCTCAACATAAGAAACTGCTATGCAATATCTGTTTGTAAAATACAGCCATCAGATTTTCGTTGCCATTACCATCCTGTTGTTCAACATCCGTTTTTTCCTGCTCTGGCGTCATCCTGAGAAACCGTTGGCAGGCATTTGGAAAGCCATGCCGCATTTGAACGACACCATGTTGCTGTTTACCGGCTTGTGGCTGATGAAGATTACTCATTTTTCGCCGTTCAATGCGCCGTGGCTCGGTATGAAAATCCTGCTGTTGCTGGTTTATATTGTGTTGGGCATGATTATGATGCGTTCGCGTCCGCGTTCGCCGAAATTCTATATCGTCTACGTTTTGGCCATGTCGTGTGTTGCCACGATTGTTTTCCTTGCCAAAACCAAAACGCTGCCGTTTTAAAAGAGGCCGTCTGAAATGTATCCGCATTTTGCCGTTGTCGCTTTGGGCAGCAATCTCGCCAATCCTGCCGAACAGATTCGCGCCGCTTTGGCCGAATTGGCCGCGCATCCTCATGTTCGGCTCGAAAAAACATCTTCCCTGTATTTGACTGCGCCGGTCGGCTATGACGATCAGCCCGATTTTGTGAACGCCGTTTGTACCGTGAAAACATCATTGGATGGCGTAGCGCTGTTGGCAGAGTTAAACCGCATCGAGGCCGAATTTGGGCGCGAACGTACCTTCCGCAATGCGCCGCGCACCTTGGATTTGGACATTATCGATTTTGACGGTATCCGCAGCGATGACCCGCATCTGACCTTGCCGCATCCGCGCGCGCATGGGCGCAGTTTCGTTATGTTGCCGTTGGCCGAAATCCTTCCGGATTTCGAGTTGGGCGAGCATGGACGTGCGGCTGATTTGGCTCAGGCTTTGGGTGAGCAGGGTATTCACCTGTTGAAAGAATAAAGGCCGTCTGAAAAAACGGACGAAAACAAGAAAGGGCGTGTTGGACACGCCTTTTTTGCTATAAAATATTGTTGGGAGACACATTAAAAAGAGTTACTATGAATCCTCGTTATATTGTTGTCGAAGGCGCCATCGGTAGCGGCAAGACCGCTTTGAGCCGCCGCTTGGCAGAGCATTTCAGCGCGTTGCTGTTGTCGGAGAATCCAGATCACAATCCGTTTCTCATGAAGTTTTACAGCAATGTTTCCAATAATGGCTTGGCTGCCGAACTTTTCTTCCTGATGCGCCGCGCTGAAAGCGTGAATATTATTGAAGACCAATGCGCGCAAGGCGGAATGGTTGTGGCTGATTTTTTGCCGGAAAAAGACCGTATTTTTACGCCCATCGTTTTGAATGATGACGAGCAGCAGCTTTTTGCCGATATGAAGCAACGCATTCTGCCGCAATACGCGGAGCCCGATGTGGTGATTTATCTGCAAACCGCTGTCGAAAACAACCGCAAACGTCTGCAAAAACGTCACGAAGGCATTATCAGCTTGTTTCCCGAAGGCTATTTGGGACGGGTGCATGACGAATACAGTCATTTCTTCCATTTGTATCAAAGCGCGCCTTTGCTGACTGTCAATGCCGATGAGTTGGATTTAGCCGGCAATGACGACTACTTCCAGCTTTTGTTGCGTACATTGGAAGATTTTCAAGGTACGCGCAGTTATTTGAATTTAAGCGAAAAATAAACGTAGGCTAGGTTTAGGCCGTCTGAAAGGAATAATATGTCAAAATATCAATTCACACTCCCATCTTCTTCCGGTAGCGATTTTAACTCCGCCGAACATTTGCCGTTGGTTGTCTATTTTTATCCTAAAGACAGCACGCCCGGCTGTACCACCGAAGGCTTGGATTTCAATGCCCGATTGGAACAATTCAAAGCATTGGGCTATACCGTTGTCGGCATTTCGCGCGACGGTGTCAAATCGCATCAGAATTTCTGCACCAAACAAGGCTTCCAGTTTGAATTGTTGAGCGACAAAGAAGAAACCGTCTGCAAACTGTTTGACGTGATCAAGCTGAAAAAGCTTTACGGCAAAGAATCCCTCGGCATCGAGCGCAGCACGTTTGTGCTGGACGAAAACGGCGAAATCGCCCATGAGTGGCGCAAAGTCAAAGTGGCCGGACACGCGCAGGAAGTTTTGGATACAATCTCTCAAGCCTCTTAATAGGGCTTTGAAAACCTAAGGCCGTCTGAACGGATGTAAAGTCATGCCGTTCAGACGGCCTTTCAATACAGTTTGATGA
>NZ_JBQCVF010000030.1:3803-19496 GCF_051962515.1 Neisseria sp. P0009.S007
GGGCTTTGAAAACCTAAGGCCGTCTGAACGGATGTAAAGTCATGCCGTTCAGACGGCCTTTCAATACAGTTTGATGAGTATGGACGATTTAATAGACAAGCTGCTTGAATCCCTTTGGCTGCAAGACCGGCTCAGCTACAATACGCTGCAAAGTTACCGCCGTGATTTGGTCAAAGTCGCCGCGCGTTTGACCGAGGGCGGGCAGGATTGGTTGAGTGCCGATGAATTTGCCCTGTCTGATGCTGTGTATGCGGAGGGAGAAAAAAACACGTCCCAAGCACGGGCATTGTCGGCTTGCAAGCGTATGTACGGCTGGTTGGAAGAGACAGGCCAAAGAGCAGACAATCCCACCCGTTTTCTCAAGGCGCCGAAATCGGAACGCAAACTGCCCACGCTGATTACCGAAGCCCAAATCGATGCGCTGCTGGCTGAGCCGGATGTGGAAACGCTGCACGGGCTGCGCGACAAAGCCTTGCTTGAAGTCATGTATGCAACAGGTTTGCGCGTGACCGAAGCCGTCAAATTGACGCTCAGCGATATCGATTTACATCGCGGCAGTATCCGTACCATAGGCAAGGGCGACAAATTGCGTCTGGTTCCGCTGGGGCAGGAAGCGGCGTATTGGGTGGAACGCTATTGCAACGAATCGCGCCCGTTGTTGCTGAAAAACAAAATCTGCGACGAAGTGTTTGTCAGCCAGAAACGCAGCGGCATCAGCCGTCAACTTGCATGGATGATAGTCAAAGAATATGCCGAAGCGGCCGGTATTGCTTCGCTCAGTCCGCACGGTTTGCGCCATGCTTTTGCCACGCATTTGGTCAATCACGGCGTCGATTTGCGTTCGGTCCAGATGATGTTGGGACATTCCGATATCAACACCACGCAGATTTATACCCATGTTGCCAATATTCGTTTGAAAAACATGGTCGATGAACACCATTCCCGTTCATAAATAAAGGCGGCATCTCGAAGATGCCGCTTTTTGTTATTGAGGCCGTCTGAACAGTTATAAAGTTTATTATTTATAAAATAACAATCAAAATACAAATTTACATAGAAAAATTTCAAAACAAAAGGACAGTGCCAATATTGCAATGCAAACCGTTTTTATTTATATTTACGTTCAAGAATAAATCCTACTCTCAATTACAGAGGGTAACAAAATTATTGGAGCACATCATGTTTGTCTGCATCTGCAACGCCATTACTGACCACGACATCAAAGAGACTATCGCCGCCGGTGCAACCACCATGAGCGATTTGCAGGCTCAATTAGGTGTGGCGACTTGTTGCGGTTGTTGCGGCGAATTGGCAGCGTCATTTTTGACTGCAAGCAGTGCCCAAAATACTGTGACTGCCGGTATCAACGTTCAGTCTTAATTTTAGAATATACACAAAGGCCGTCTGAAGGCGTGACAGAAATCCTTGATTTCGTTTCGCGCCTGTTCAGACGGCCTTTGTCATGCCTGTATGGTTTGGAGGCATTTTGCTATACAATGGCCGCTTTTGTCCCTCCGAGAGTAACCGCCATGAAACTGACCTTGATGTTTCGGGAGTATTGCAGCCTGTGCCACAAAATGCGCGAACAATTAAAGCCTTATCAGGAGCAGTTTGGATTTGAGCTGGATATTGTCGATGTTGATGAAGATCCGGTTTTAGAAGAAAAGTACAATGAGCTGGTGCCTGTTTTGCTGGATGGCGATACCGAAATCTGCCATTGGTTTTTGGACGAAGAAAAACTGAAAGCGCATTTGAGCGCATAACAAACCGTTGACCATATTGTCTTTCAGACGGCCTTTTGCTGTTCATGCCGTCTGAACATTGATTTTATTATGACTGAAAAACTTTCTCCCGATGCGCTGATTGAAGCGGCGCTGTTGACGCAAGTCGAACCCTTAAACGAAAAAGCCATGCGCGAATTGTGCGTGCCGCCATTGTCGCAAGACAAGCTGATTGACGTGTTGGCGCAACTGAAGGCCCGTTGGCAGGGCAGGGCTTTGCAACTGGTGCATACCCATGAGGGCTGGCGCTTCCAAATTGCCCAAGCCGCATTTGAGCGACTGGGCAGCCTGCAAGAGCAGCGCGCGCCGCGTTATTCCCGCGCCGTGATGGAGACGCTGGCGATTATTGCCTATCAGCAACCGGTAACGCGTGGCGATATTGAAGGCATACGCGGCGTGGCAGTGTCGCAAAATGTCATGCAAACCTTGCAGGATAGGGGCTGGATTGAAGTCATCGGCCACCGTGATTCTGTCGGCCGTCCGGCTTTGTGGGCGACAACGGCAACTTTTTTAAGCGATTTGCGTTTGGAAAGTTTGGAAGAATTGCCGCCGCTGACTGAATTGGGTGAGCTGGTGTTGCCTGATTTGATGGAAACGCCGCCGACAGGCGATGAGGAGGCTGAAGAAGCAGTTGAATCAGGAAGCAGACTGATTAACTGATTTGAATGTAAAGGCCGTCTGAAACAATCGTGTTTCAGACGGCCTTTATTATTGTATAACATCATGATTTTAAATATAATTTTCATCTATTTTAATAACTTATTGATTTTGTGATATAATTTAAAAATTATTAGAATAAATATCTCTCATTCTGTAATAGTTTGAGAAGGCATACGGAAACGTTTCTTTCTTTATCAATCGGCAGCCCGTTTGTTCTTCAAATATGCGCTGTATCAACTACGGAACCGATATGAAATTCAAACAATTTTTTCAAAACAAATCTTCTTTCAATCCAAGCGTGGTCGGTATTACGCTTTTCTTCGTCCTTTTGCTTTTGTCAGCTGCTTTGGTTTGGCCTCAAAATACTGAGGCTTTGTTAAATGCAATGAAGCAGTTTATCTTTCAAAATGTCAGTTGGTTTTACATTCTGACTTTCTCTGTATTCCTTATTTTCTTATTGGCGCTTCCCATCAGCAGCTTCGGCAGTATCAGGCTGGGTACAAACGAGGACGAACCTGAGTTTTCGTTTTTATCATGGTTGGCCATGCTGTTTGCGGCCGGCATGGGCGTGGGCTTGATGTTTTTTGGTGTGGCCGAGCCTTTATCGCATTTTTCTTCCCCGATTGCCAAAGGCAATGCGCAAGAGGCGATTCTGCATACGGTATTCCACTGGGGGATTCATGCCTGGGCAATCTACGGAATCATTGCGCTTGCCTTGGCGTATTTCGGTTTCCGCTATAAATTGCCGCTGGCGTTGCGTTCCTGCTTTTATCCGATTTTAAAAGACAAAATCAACGGCAAAATGGGCGATGCCATCGATGTGATGGCTTTGATTGCGACTTTGTTCGGTATTATCACAACCTTGGGATTTGGCGCGGCACAAATGGGTTCCGGTTTGCTGAAGATGGGCTGGGTGCAGGACAACAGCTATGTCTTGCAGGTCGGCATTATCGTTGTTGTGATGGCGATTGCCATATTTTCCGCAACTTCGGGCGTGGGCAAAGGCGTCAAAATTTTGAGTGAAACCAACTTGGTATTGGCACTGTCATTGCTGTTGTTTGTCTTGTTGAGTATGCCGACGACGTATTTGATTTTCGCATTCAGCGACAATTTGGGCACTTATTTGAGTAACTTCGTTTCGTTCAGCTTTAAGTCATATACCTACGAGCCTGAGCATACAAAATGGTTTACCGGCTGGACGGTGTTGTATTGGGCTTGGTGGTGTTCGTGGTCGCCTTTTGTCGGTTTGTTCATTGCCCGAATTTCGCGAGGCAGAACCATCCGCGAATTTATTTTTGGTGTATTGGCAGTGCCTAGCCTGATGAGTATTTTGTGGTTTACCGTATTTGGCAATTCAGCCTTGTGGCTGGACACGCATGTGGCAAACGGCGCCTTGTCTGCCTTGACCAACGAGCCTGAAAAATTGTTGTTTGCCTTTTTGAATTATTTGCCGTGGCCGGTTGTCAGCAGCTTGGTAGCATTGCTGGTGATTTCGCTGTTTTTTATCACTTCTGCCGACTCGGGCATTTATGTGCTGAACAATATTGCTTCGCGCGATAAAGGGCTGGCTTCGCCCAAGTGGCAATCGGTTATGTGGGGCGTGTTGATTTCGGCTGTGGCTATTGTGTTGCTGGGCGCCGGCGGTTTGCCTATCTTGCAAACCATGACCCTGATTGCGTCTCTGCCGTTTGCGGTGTTGATGATTTTTATGATGGTTTCTTTGTGGAAAGCCCTGAACAACGATGCCAACTATTTTGCAACCGCCGTCAATCCGAGCAGTATTTTCTGGTCGGGCGATCATTGGAGGGAACGCCTTGGCCAAATGATGAATCAGACGCAGGAAGTCGATATCATCAAATTTATGAAAAATACGGCGCTTCCGGCAATGCAGGAATTGAAAAACGAATTGACCGAAAAATACAATATGGACGTAGAAATCCGTTGCCTGTTGCAACAGGATGAGCCGTCGGTGGAGCTGGTGGTGCATAAAGGGACGGTAAGGGATTTTGTCTATGGGATTAAATCCGTAAAGCGGGAAATTACCGACCAGTTGATTCGTGAAGACAGCCTGCCTCATTTCAAATATGCAGCAACGTTCATACCGTTGACGTATTTTTCGGATGGGCGCGATGGATACGATGTGCAATATATGACGCAAAAAGAATTGATTGCCGATATGCTCAAGCAGTATGAGCGTTATCTGAACCTGCTTGCAGGAGTAGGGCAGGAATTGATGGGGCATGAACAAGTAGAACTGGCAGAGTAAAATAAATTTAGGCCGTCTGAACATGTAGCAATATTCAGACGGCCTTTTTATTGCCCGCTTAAAAAATAATTTGTTTAAAATAAATATCTTAGATAAATCATAAGAAAAATCTGATTTAAACTATAAAAAACCTTAGTTATAATCAACTTATCTAAAGCTATTCCGCATGAGTGCGGGTGATTTACTAAGGAATACTGCAATGCTGTTGGCACTTTCTTTGCGTGATTTTGTCATTGTTGAAAACCTGAATCTTGATTTTCAAAACGGCTTTACCGTATTGACGGGCGAGACCGGCGCAGGCAAATCGATTACTCTGGATGCGATTGGCCTGTTGTTGGGCGATAAAGCCGATTACAGTCAAGTGCGAAGCGGCGCCAAAGAAGCGCAGTTGTCGGCTTTGTTCGATATCAGCGGTTTGCCTGAACTGAAAGCGCAGCTGCAGGAGCAAGGCCTTTTGGAAGAAGATGCCGAAGAGCTCAGCATCCGCCGTATTATCGATGCCAAGGGTAAAAGTCGCAGTTATATCAATAATCAGGCAGCAACATTGGTGCAGCTGAAAGCTATTGGCGAGCAGTTAATCGATATTCACGGACAAAATGCCCATCATTCGTTGAATCAAGAATCTGCGCAACGCGAGTTGTTGGACGCATTTGCCGGCAGCAAAGAGCAGGCAGAAACGGTCAAACAGCTTTATCAAAATTGGGTCAATGCGAAAAAAGCCCTGCAAGAAGCGCAAGAGCAGGCAGAAACCATGGCCATCGAGCGCGAGCGTTTGGAATGGCAGTTTAATGAATTGAACCAATTGGAGCTTAAGCCCAACGAATGGGAAACCTTAAGCCAAAGCCACGACAGTCTGGCGCATTCGGCCGAATTGCTGCAAACCGCCGAGCAGGTGGGCGACAGCATAGACGGAGATAACGGCATCCACCGTCAAATCTACCAATGCCAAAAACTGTTGGGTAATCTGCAAAACATTGAGCCGCGCTTTGCCGAGAGCCTGAATATGTTGGCAAGTATTGAAGCAGAATTGGGTGAAATCAGTGCCAATATGCGTGATGTGGCCGGTCGCAGCGACATCGATCCTAATGAATTGGCTGCACAAGAAAGCCGTATGGGCGAATTGATGAGCATGGCGCGGAAATACCGCATTGAGCCGGAAGAGTTGCCGCAAAAGCTGGCAGAAATCGACGAACGACTGCAAAACCTGCACGCGGCTGCCGATTTGGAAGCCTTGGAAAATACAGTTGCACGCAATCTTGCCGAATACCATGAAGCCGCGCATATCCTCTCTGCCATGCGCCATCAGGCAGCCGGCCGTTTGGGCGAAGAAACAACCGAGCATATGCAACATTTGGCCATGAAGGGCGCACGTTTTGACATCGTCTTGTTGCCGTCTTCGCCGACCGCACATGGGCTGGAGCAGGTGCAATTCCAAGTAGCGGCGAATAAAGGCAATCCGTCCCGTCCTTTGAACAAAGTCGCTTCCGGTGGCGAATTGGCGCGTATCAGCTTGGCTTTGCAAGTGGTTGCCAGCCAATACACGCAAGTGCCGACATTGATTTTTGACGAAGTGGATACCGGTATTGGTGGCGGCGTTGCTGAAATGGTCGGTAAAGCTTTGCGTGCCTTAGGTAAAAAACATCAAGTCTTAGCGGTAACCCATCTTCCTCAAGTCGCCTCTTGCGGTGAAAACCATTGGCAGGTCCGCAAGCATAGCGAAGGGGAGCAAACCGTCAGCGAAATCAGTGTTTTGAACCATCATCAGCGCATTGAGGAAATCGCGCGTATGCTGGGTGGCGAAATCATTACCGATACCACACGCAGCCATGCTGCCGAACTCTTGCATTTGGCAGCCGCCTAAAAGCCTCAAGGCCGTCTGAAAATAGGATTCAGACGGCCTTTTCTATATTTTGCCACCCTTTCAGGCGGGCCGAATACAAGGTATGATTATATCGTCTGTTTACAAGGAAATTTTGATGAAAGTCCTGTTTATCGCCGATCCGATGGCAAGTTTTAAAACCTATAAAGACACTACTTACGCCATGATGCGTGAAATGGCAAAGCGCGGTTGGCAGCTTTTTCATACCTTGAGCGGAGAATTGTCCGTCCGTGAAGGCTTGGTAGTGGCTCAGGTGGCGGCATTTGAGTTTGTCGGCGCGAAAAACGATGACGATCACGAATGGTTTAAATCAGAGGCAAAAGTTCAGACGGCCTTGAAAGATTTCGATGCGGTCATTATGCGCACTGATCCGCCGTTTGATATGCAATATCTGTACGCGACCCAGTTTTTGACGTTGGCACAGCAGCAGGGTACAAAAGTATTTAACAGCGGGCAGGCAATGCGCGATTTCAATGAAAAATTGGCTATTTTGAACTTCAGCCAGTTTACCGCGCCGACTTTGGTTACCACACGTTCCGCCGATGTCCGTGCCTTTTTGAAAGAACACGGCGACATCATTATCAAACCTTTGGACGGTATGGGCGGTATGGGCATTTTCCGCCTAACCGAATCCGACCCCAATATCGGCAGTATTTTGGAAACCCTGATGCAGCTTGATTCACGTACCATCATGGCGCAACGTTATATTCCTGAAATCGTACATGGCGACAAGCGCATTCTGATTATTGGTGGAGAGGTTGTTCCGTATGCTTTGGCGCGTATTCCGCAAAACGGAGAAACGCGCGGCAACTTGGCTGCCGGCGGCCGCGGCGTGGCACAGGAATTGAGCGAGCGCGACCGTGAGATCGCAGAAACCCTTGCGCCTGAATTGAAGCGTCGCGGTATTTTGCTTGCCGGTTTGGATGTCATCGGCAACAACCTGACCGAAGTCAATGTAACCAGCCCGACCGGCTTCCAAGAAATCATGAAGCAAAAAGATTTCAACGTTGCCGCTATGTTTGCAGATGCCGTAGCATCTTGGGCAAAACAATAAACCCAAAGGCCGTCTGAAAATTGACCCGACCGTTTCTTTTCAGACGGCCTTTTTATGTTGAGAATATGATGGAACCATCTTCCTACGCATCTGAAAAAAAAGGTAAAAACGGCATTAAGCGCATTATCAATGCGTTTGGTTATTCCAAAGATGGACTGGCTGCCGCGTATCGTTATGAAAGCGCATTTCGCCAAGTTTTTTGGTTGAACCTGATTTTAATTTTCTTAGCGTTGTTTCTTGATTTCGGATCGGTCACCAAAATGGTGCTTGTTGTCGCATCGTTTATTTCACTGATTACCGAATTGTTTAATACCGCCATCGAGGCAGCCGTTGACCATACTTCTACTGAAAAACACGAGCTGGCCAAGCGTGCCAAAGATGCCGGCTCGGCCGCGCAATTGATGGCTTTGTTCATGTTATTTATTGTTTGGATTATTGCATTAACTGCTTAAAAATGTGGTAATATAGTAATTCGTTAGGATTAGATAGTATTAATTAATCTATATCAAAGTTTTCAGGCGGCCTTTGGTTGTAAGATGAAGGCTGTATATCCCAGCCATTTGGCAAACACAAGGAGCAAAACATGAAAAAATTAATGGCAACCCTGATTCTGGCAGGCTTGGCAACTTCCGTATCTGCAGCCGGTATCCATATTGAAGACGGTTGGGCACGTGCCACTGTCGAAGGTATGAAAATGGGTGGCGCATTCATGAAAATCCAAAACGATGAAGCCAAACAAGACTTCTTGGTAGGCGGCAGCAGCCCTGTTGCCGAACGTGTTGAAGTACACACCCATATTAACGACAATGGTGTTATGCGTATGCGCGAAGTTAAAGGCGGCGTGCCTTTGGCTGCAAAAGGCGTAACCGAGCTGAAACCGGGCAGCTACCACGTTATGTTCATGGGTCTGAAAAAACAATTGAAAGAAGGCGAAAAAGTGCCTGTAACCCTGAAATTCAAAAACGCGAAACCTCAAACTGTCGAGCTGGAAGTGAAAACCGCACCTAAAGCCGAAATGCAGCATGATCACGGCGCACACGGTGGCGCACATCAGCACTAATTGCTTGAATTTGCATATAAAGGCCGTCTGAAAGTCGTTGGGCTTGCAGACGGCCTTTTCTGTCGTCAAATCAAAATGTGCTAAAATCACGCTTTAAAAAATGTATTTAAAACCCACATTCCGCTCATGAATACTCACAACACACCAGCAAACATCATCGTCGGCCTCTCCGGCGGCGTCGATTCATCCGTTACCGCGGCCCTGCTCAAACAGCAAGGCCATCAAATCAGCGGCGTGTTCATGCAGAACTGGGAAGATGACGACAACGACGAATATTGCAGCATCAAACAAGATTCCTTTGATGCCATTGCCGTTGCCGATATCATCGGCATCGACATCGACATCGTCAATTTTGCCGCGCAATATAAAGACAACGTATTTGCCTATTTTCTCAAAGAATACAGCGCAGGCCGCACGCCAAACCCGGATATCTTGTGCAATGCCGAAATTAAATTCAAATGCTTTTTGGACTATGCCATAGAGCAGGGCGCCGATACCATTGCCACCGGACACTATGCCCGCAAAGAAGTTCGAAACGGCGTGCATTACCTGCTCAAAGGCTTGGATCAAAATAAAGACCAAAGCTATTTCCTATATCGTCTCAAGCCTTTCCAACTCGAGCGCTCGATTTTCCCATTGGGTGAGTTGGAGAAGCCTGAAGTCCGCCGTCTTGCCGAAGAATTCAAATTACCGACTGCAACCAAAAAAGACAGTACCGGCATCTGCTTTATCGGCGAACGCCCGTTCCGCGAGTTTTTGCAAAAATACCTGCCGACCAATAATGGCAAAATGGTGACCCCTGAAGGCAAAGTAGTCGGCGAACACGTCGGCTTGATGTTTTACACGCTGGGCCAACGCAAAGGCTTGGGCATCGGCGGCGCAGGCGAGCCGTGGTTTGTTGCGGCCAAGGATTTGACCAAAAACGAACTGATTGTCGTCCAAGGCCATGACCATCCTTTGCTTTATACGCAAAGCCTGGTTATGAACGATTTGAGCTTCACATTGCCAGAACGCCCGAAAGAAGGCCGCTATACCTGCAAAACGCGCTACCGTATGGCCGACGCGCCTTGTACGTTGCGTTATTTAGATGATGAAACCATCGAGCTTGTTTTTGACGAGCCGCAGTGGGCAGTAACCCCAGGCCAATCTGCGGTACTGTATGACGGCGATGTGTGCTTGGGCGGCGGTATCATCATGTCCACCGACAAGCCTGTCATTATTACAGCTTAATAAAAGGGCCGTCTGAAAACGAAGCGGCAGATTGAATAAAGCCTTTCAGACGGCCTCGATTTCAAAAAACGACTAAATAAAAGACTGATCAATATGGAAAAACTCTGGCTCAAAAGCTACGAACAAGGCGTAAACCCTGAAATCGATATCTCTCAATACAGCTCCATCAGCGATGTATTCCGTCAAAGTGTCGAGAAATTCGCAGATAAACCTGCTTTTCAAAATATGGGCAAAACACTGACTTATGCCGAAGTGGGCAAGTTGGCGACCGATTTTGCGTCTTACCTGCAAAACGTATTGAAACTACCGCGCGGTGAGCGTGTGGCAATTATGATGCCGAACGTTTTGCAATATCCGATTGCGCTTTTCGGTATTTTGCAGGCAGGTTTGGTGGCAGTGAATACCAATCCGCTTTATACGCCGCGCGAGTTGGAGCATCAGTTGAAAGACAGCGGTGCGACCACGATTGTCGTGTTGGAGAACTTTGCCAATACGCTGGAGCTGGTGTTGCCGCGTACGCAAATCAAACATGTGATTGTCGCGTCGGTCGGCGAGATGTTCGGCATGATTAAGGGCGCGTTGCTGAACTTTGTCATCCGCAAAGTGAAAAAAATGGTGCCGGAATACCGCATTCCAAATACCATCACTTTTCAGACGGCCTTGAAGCAAGGTGCAGCAAATACGTTCAAACCAGTCGAGTTGACACGTGACGATACTGCCTTGCTGCAATATACAGGCGGCACGACCGGTTTGGCAAAAGGTGCCGTCCTCAGTCATGGCAATATCTGCGCCAATATGTTGCAGGCAAAAGAATGGATTAAAAACAGCCTGCACGAAGGCAAAGAAACGGTTATTGCCGCGTTGCCGCTTTATCATATCTTTGCCTTGACGGTAAACCTGATGATCTTTGCGAATACCGGTTCTAAAATCATCCTGATTACCAACCCTCGCGATATGAAGGGGTTTATCGGCGAATTGAAAAAAGAGCCGATTAGCGTGTTCATCGGTGTGAATACCTTGTTTAATGCGATGGTCAACCGTCCGGATTTCGCCGAAGTCGATTTTTCCCGTTTGAAGCTGACTTTGGGCGGCGGTATGGCAACGCAAAAAGCCGTTGCGGAAAAATGGAAAAAAATCACCGGTACGCCGATTGTGGAAGCTTACGGTTTGACCGAAGCCAGCCCGGGTGTGTGTTGCAATCCTTTGAATATCGAGGCTTACAGCGGCGGTATCGGTTTGCCGGTTCCTTCGACCGAAGTCGAATTACGCGATGCGGACGGCAAAGAAGTGCCTATCGGACAGCCGGGCGAATTGTGGGTACGCGGTCCGCAAGTGATGAAAGGCTACTGGAATCGTCCTGAAGAAACCGCCAAAGCAATCGATGCACGCGGCTTTTTGGAGACCGGCGACATTGCCGTGATGGATGAAAAAGGCTGGCTGAAGCTGGTGGACCGCAAAAAAGATTTGATTGTGGTATCCGGTTTCAATGTATATCCGAACGAAATCGAAGAAGTGGTGGCCAGCAACGACAAAGTCTTGGAAGTCGCCTGTATCGGCGTGGCAAGCGAGAAAACCGGTGAAGCGATTAAGGTCTTCGTCGTACGTAAAGACCCGTCTTTGACCAAGGAAGAACTGATCGATTTCTGCCGCAAAGAACTGACGGCATATAAAGTGCCGAAAGACATCGAATTCCGCGACGAGTTGCCAAAATCCAACGTTGGCAAAATCCTGCGCCGCGAGCTGCGCTGATATATAGAATCAGTATGATAAGGCCGTCTGAAAACGCTGTTTTCAGACGGCCTGAAGCTTTTGCCGTTTGCCAGAATATGCTGCTTCAAGTTAAAATCACACATTCCAACATGGGTATCACATCATGACTAAATTTATTTTCGTAACCGGCGGCGTTGTATCTTCTTTGGGTAAAGGTATCGCCGCCGCTTCTATTGCTACTATTCTCGAGTCGCGTGGCTTGAACGTGACCATGCTTAAGCTTGACCCGTATATCAATGTTGACCCGGGTACCATGAGCCCTTTTCAACACGGCGAAGTATTCGTAACCGATGACGGTGCGGAAACTGACCTCGACCTCGGTCACTACGAGCGTTTCATCAACGCCACCATGACCCGCCGCAACAGCTTCAGTACCGGCCAAGTCTATGAAAACGTGATTGCCAAAGAGCGTCGCGGCGACTATTTGGGCGGTACCGTACAAGTGATTCCGCACATTACCGATGAAATCAAACGCCGCATCCACGAAGGCGCGGCCGGTTATGATGTGGCGATTGTCGAAATCGGCGGTACAGTTGGCGATATCGAATCGTTGCCTTTCTTGGAAGCCATCCGTCAAATGCGCAGCCAGCTCGGCCGCAACAATACATTGTTTGCCCACCTGAGCTATGTGCCTTACATCGCCGCTGCCGGCGAAATCAAAACCAAACCGACCCAGCATACCGTTAAAGAAATGTTGAGCATTGGTTTGCAACCGGACATCCTGATCTGCCGTATGGACAGAGAAATGCCTGCGGACGAGCGCCGTAAGATTGCATTGTTCTGTAACGTTGAAGAACGTGCCATCGTGGGCAGCTACGATGTGGACAGCATTTACGAATGCCCTGAAATGCTGCACAACCAAGGCATCGACAGCATCATTACCGAGCAGCTCCAACTGAATGTCAAACAAGCCGATTTGACCGAATGGAAGAAAATCGTTCACGCGATTCAAAATCCGAAACACACCGTCAAAATTGCGATGGTCGGTAAATACGTTGATTTGACCGAATCCTACAAATCATTGATCGAAGCCCTGAAACACGCCGGTATTCATACTGAAACCGATGTACAAATTACCTTTGTCGACAGTGAAAGCATCGAGAAGGGCAATGGCGACGTTTCCATGCTCAAAGACATGGACGCGATTTTGGTGCCGGGCGGCTTCGGTTCACGCGGTGTAGAAGGCAAAATTGCCGCCGTACGCTATGCGCGTGAAAACAACGTACCATACTTGGGCATCTGTTTGGGCATGCAAATCGCCCTGATCGAATACGCCCGCGATGTTGCAGGCTTGAAAGGTGCGAATTCTACCGAGTTTGACTTGAAATGCGCCGCGCCTGTCGTTGCCCTGATTGACGAATGGCAAACTGCCGACGGCAGCGTAGAAACCCGTGACGAATCTGCCGATTTGGGCGGCACCATGCGTCTGGGTGCGCAAGAAGTTGACCTCAAACCGGGCAGTCTTGCCGCAAAAATCTACGGCAGCGAACATATCCGCGAACGTCATCGCCACCGCTACGAAGTCAACAACAACTATGTTCCTCAGTTGGAAAAAGCCGGTTTGGTCATTGGCGGCGTATCCGCAGGCCGCGAGCGTTTGGTTGAAACCATCGAATTGCCAAATCATCCTTGGTTCTTCGCGTGTCAGTTCCATCCGGAATTTACTTCCAATCCGCGCAAAGGCCATCCTTTGTTCAGCGCATTTGTAAAAGCCGCTTTGGGTAATAAGAAAGCCTGATTGATGTGATTGAAAAAGCACCCGTTTCTGGGTGCTTTTTTGTTTTCAGACGGCCTTAGAAGTTATTTGTCTTCATTGACTTCACGGTCGTTCAAAGGTTGTACGGGACGGTTGTTTTCGCCGCCGATAATGTCGCGCATGGCTTTAAACTGCGCCGCATCTGCCTGAACCGGAGTTTTTAAGACAACCCAAGTTACGTTTTCGCTGCAAGGCGGTGTTGTCAGCGAGCCTTTCAGCTGGAATGACTTGCTATCTTTAGGCAGCAGGGCTTGGATATTCAAGTTTTTCAACGTTACGGATTCGCCCGCTTTCAGTTTTTTGGCAGTAAGCGCGGACAAGGCAGGGTTGTTTTTGCCCGGTTTAAATACAGATCCGATGACCGCCAAAGTACCGTCTTCGGCTTGATGGACGAAATGCGCTTCCATCGGGAAATGTTTGCCTTTGAAAGTATGTTCGCTCGGCGTATGGAAGTGGAATTGTTTGAAGGTATAGGTTTTACCGTTAATCACGATGGTTTGGGCCTTGCCTTGCGGCGTGGCTTGAAGGGTGTGGCCGTTATTTTCTACTTTGTAGTCGGCGACGTTGTAACGGTATGCCAATTGTTTGCCTTTTACTGCTTTTGTTGTGGAGAAGTCCACTGGAGATTGCTGTTTGCCTGTTTTGCAGACAGCAAAGTCTTCACTCAAATCGCCCCAGTGTGCAGCATCGTTTTCACCTGTGTAAGACCAATGTGCATGATGGGTTTCGGCGGATACCGTTGCAGTAGAGACAGCCATTAGCAAAGATAAAAAGAGATGTTTGTTCAATATAAAGGCTCCTATTTATTTATATTAGGTAAAAGGAAAAATTTATACCAAATAAATTATTGATATAAAAAAACTTCTTCATAAGAAGTAAGTTAATGATAGTGGCAATTTGGGAATATTGGGTTGATATATGGCAAACATTTATCAAGCAATCATTTTTGATTAAATGATTACAATAAGAGGGTTGATTGTCTTTGTTGTAACTTTGAATGGGAGAGGCCGTCTGAAATTTCTTTCAGACGGCCTGTTTTATTTAAAAATGTTGTAAAAAGTCTAAACTCTAATGAATAAAAGTGTTTCTCAAGATGAAAGTAGTTGTTTGTAGCGTTGGAAAACATTAATATTGCTAAACGTGTTTTCACGAGATTTTAACTTTGTTTTGGAGAGAATAATGAAAAAATCGATTATCGCTTTGGTTATTGCCGGTTTGCCGCTGGCTGCATCTGCAGAAGTCATTCTGTATGGTCAAATCAAAAGCAGCGTGACCGTCGGTCAGGTCAAAATCAAAGGTGATGCAGGTTCTGAAACCAGCTCCACCGCAACCAGCATCAATGACAATACCTCCCGCATCGGTTTCAAAGGCAGCGAAAACTTGGGTGGCGATTTGAAAGCTATCTGGCAAGTTGAACAAAAAACGGCCATTACCGGCGGTTCTCAAGGTTTTGCCACTCGTGATTCCTTCGTCGGTTTGCAAGGTAAATTCGGTAAGATTCGCGCCGGTAAACTCAGCAATATGCTGAACGAAATGGACACCATCGATCCATGGATGTATAAAACCAATGCCGCAGGCTTGGGCATCTTTACCCGTACCGGCAACCGTAACGCCGCTGTACGCTACGACAGCCCGGATTTTGGCGGATTCAAATTCAACGTGTCTTACGCACCGCGCGACAACCGCAATCCTTCAGATAAATACACGCACACCAAACCGGCCAAAGACCAATACACCGGCGGCGTGAGCTTCTCTAAAAACGGCTTTACCGCCAATGCGGCTTACGGCCACTACAACGGCGCGTACACCGACAAATCAGGCAAAGTCAAAGCGGCGCAAATCGCCAAAGTCGAAACTTATTACGATAAAGACAATCTCTTTGTCGGCGGCGGCGTACACTATGCCAAAGGCCATGAGACAGGCAACGAATATTTAGGTTATTTCACCGATGGTTTTAATGAGTACAAGGGTAGTGTCATCACTGCCGACTCAGGTAAAGAGGAAGCCGTAAAAGTGGTTGATGCAGCGGTAACTGTCGGCTACAAATTGGGCAATGTTACACCACGCATTACTTACGCGCACGGTTGGCCTGCCAAGGGCGTGAACAGCGGCGAAAAATTGGTGGATAAATTTGACCAAGTCGTTGTCGGCGGTCAATATACCTTCAGCAAACGCACCGGCATCAATGCTCAACTGGCGTATCTGAAAGTCGGCAACAAAACCCGTCTGACTGCGGC
>NZ_JBQCVF010000031.1:0-5890 GCF_051962515.1 Neisseria sp. P0009.S007
GGCATGAGTGAAACCCATTTATTCAAACCCATAGGAGTAAAACATGTTCGGAAAAGCCGGATTAGGCGGCCTGATGAAACAGGCTCAACAAATGCAAGAAAACATGAAAAAGGCACAAGCCAAGCTGGCTGAAACCGAAGTTGAAGGTGAAGCAGGCAATGGTTTGGTGAAAGTTGTGATGACGTGTTCGCACGTTGTTCGCAAACTTGAAATCAGCCCTGATTTGATTCAAGAAGCCGCAGACGACAAAGAAATGCTGGAAGATTTGGTATTGGCCGCTATCAATGCCGCTTCTGAAAAAGCCGAAGAAACGACCAACAAAACCATGGGTGCATTTACCCAAGGCCTGCCGGCAGGCATGGGCGACTTCTTCCGTTGATTTAAAAATAAATAAAAGGCCGTCTGAAGCCAGATTTGGGTTTCAGACGGCCTTTTTTATTATGAGGATTCATGGGCTTTCTTTGGGAAAGAACAAGCGTTCCTTATTGATGTAAAAAAGCCTGAACAGAAGTTCAGGCTTTTAAATTTGGCTCCCCGACCTGGGCTCGAACCAGGGACCTGCGGATTAACAGTCCGTCGCTCTACCGACTGAGCTATCGGGGAATGGGGCGTATTATAATGGCTGGAAAAAATGTGTCAATCAATATTTTTAAGGAAATGGTGCAAAATATTTCAAATGTTTGAATGTTAAAAATATTTTGTAATCAAGTTTCACATGCTCCTCAGCCGTTTCAGACGGCCTTTAGTATTTGGCGTTAACCAATTTGCCGTTTTGGAATACTTGTTGCTGCATCACCGTGCCGTTGTAGGCGTAAGTGGTTAACGAGCCATTGCTTGGCGTGGCGCGGAACTGCATCAGTTGGTTACGGCTGAGAACGTAGGGGTCCGTGCGTTTTTGACTGTTGTCGCTGTAAAAGTCTTGGACGACGTATTCGTTGTTACGTTTGCTGATCAGTTGGCGATGGAAGCCACCTTTGACTGCGCTGTTGCTGGGTGTGCCGTGTGCATCAAAATAGGTCACGATTTGTTCTTCTGAGATACGGATGCCGTCTGAATCCGTGCCTTTGGTGGTTTTGGTTTTGTCCAAGCCGACAGGGATGTTGATGGATGTACCCAGGCCGACATGGCGGCCGATGCTGGTGCCGACGCCTAAGCCGACGGAAACACCGGGCGTGCCGACTGTACATGCGCTGAGTGAAGCGGCCAAAAGGGCAGGTAAGAGAATTTTTTTCATAATGTGTATCCTTGTAATAAGAAATATTTGTAATGTGGGAAGTATAGTATTTTTGCGGGGTGGCTGGTGTTAGTATTGGTAAAAGGGCGCAAGGCCGTCTGAGAAACAAGATAGAAACGAATATATCATTCTGGTGTAGAATGTGCCGAAATAATGATTTAATAAGAATGTGAATAAATAATGAAAACTTTGAAATTTACGAAGATGCACGGCTTGGGCAATGATTTTATGGTGGTTAATGCCATCGATCAGGACTTTGATCCGTTGACTGCGCCGCTTGCCCAATGGGCAGACCGCTATCGCGGCGTGGGTTTTGATCAGTTTTTGGTAGTGGAGAAGCCTTCTTCTGATGCGGTCGATTTTCGGTACCGCATTTTCAATGCCGATGGTCGGGAAGTAGAGCAGTGCGGCAATGGAGCGCGTTGTTTTGCGCGTTTTGTCGCGGATAAGGGTTTGACGGATAAAACGGAAATTTTGGTCGAAACGGCCAAAGGGATTATTGTACCGAAGCTGTTGGATAACGGTTTGGTTACCGTCAATATGGGTAAACCACGTTTCATGCCGTCTGAAATTCCGTTTGTGCCTGCACATGGTGAAAATGAAGATGCGCTGACACATATTGTCTTGGTCGGTTTGGAGTCTGTACCGGTAAGCTGTGTGAATATGGGTAATCCGCATGCGGTGATTTTGGTTGATGATGTTGAGACTGCGCCGGTGGAATATTGGGGCGGCGCTATTGAATCGCACGAGCAGTTTCCTGAACGGGTCAATGTCGGCTTTTTGCAGGTTGAAGATGAATTGTCAGTCCGCCTGCGAGTGTTTGAACGCGGGGTGGGGGAAACTCAGGCTTGCGGCACTGGAGCGTGTGCGGCCGTGGTGGCAGGCGTGCGCAATGGCTTGCTGAAAGCGGGTGCGCCTGTGCGTGTTACTCTGCCTGGAGGTGAATTGTTTATCAGTTGGGAAGAAGGTGGCGATGTGCAAATGACCGGCCCTGCGGAAACTGTTTTTGAAGGCGAGTTGCAGTATTCATGATGGTTTCTTTGGATTTTTGGTTTGCCGTCGCGTATGCTGCGGTATCGTTGGCATTTATTTTTCGCGCGCAGCGGTTTCAATGGCTTTGGGCTACGGTGTTGTTGTGGCTGGGGATTTCGGCACTGGGCGCACGCTTGTTGCCCGGAATATGGGGCTTTACGCATACAGGCCCTTTGTTCATCCCTCATTTTTATCTGACAATCGCCAGTATTTTCTTCTTTATTGATGACTGCAGTAAAACGGAAGACAAAAAGTTTTGGTCGGCAGGCGAATATGCCGGTTTGACCTTATTTGCGGTTTCCAATGTCGTCATGACTTTGGCTTTTGTTTTCTTGGTAGGCGTGGTTTATTTCATCTTGCCGCTGGCGGGCGCGGTTTTTGCGTGGGCGGCCTTGCTGAAAATTTATGCTTTGAAACCCATTTATTGGTTTGCATTGCAGGGCGTCCTGATGCTGGTGTTTTATCTGCACAGAGTGGTTGTTTGCAAGCAGTCTGCCTCTCTTTTCAGTATGCGGCAGATGTGGGCAGGTTGGATGGTTGCCGTCGTGATGCAGGCTGTAGTTGCCGTTACATTGATTTTTGAGCGCAGTGGATATTGACCGCGCTTGAACCAAAAGTTATAAAGAAAGAAATTTTCGATATTGGTTTTTCAGACGGCCTGAGTTTAATATGCAGGCTGTATTACATCTAAATCAGGAGCAGGAAATGAAAATTGCAAATAATATTACCGAGCTGATCGGCAACACACCTCTGGTGAAACTGAACCGCCTGACCGAAGGTTTAAAAGCGCAAATCGCCGTTAAACTTGAATTCTTTAATCCAGGCAGCAGCGTGAAAGACCGTATTGCCGAATCTATGATTGAAGCGGCCGAGCAAGCCGGTAAAATCAATAAAGATACCGTTATCGTCGAGGCAACCAGTGGCAATACCGGTATCGGTTTGGCCATGGTGTGTGCGGCCCGCGGTTATAAATTGGCGATTACTATGCCTGAAAGCATGAGTAAAGAACGCAAAATGCTGCTGCGTGCATTCGGTGCAGAGCTAATTTTGACACCTGCTGCCGAAGGTATGGCGGGCGCTATTGCTAAAGCCCAGTCTTTGGTGGACGAACATCCAGATACTTACTTTATGCCGCGCCAATTTGATAACGAGGCTAATCCTGAAGTTCACCGCAAAACCACTGCCGAAGAAATTTGGCGCGATACAGACGGTAAAGTAGATATTTTCGTGGCCGGTGTAGGTACAGGCGGTACGATTACCGGTGTGGGCGAAGTATTGAAAAAATACAAACCCGAAGTTCAAATCGTGGCTGTCGAGCCTGAAGCTTCCCCAGTATTGAGCGGTGGCGAGAAAGGTCCGCATCCGATTCAAGGTTTGGGTGCAGGCTTTATCCCCAGCGTTTTGAATACGACTGTTTACGACAGCATTTCCAAAGTACCTAACGAGGCAGCGTTTGAAACTGCGCGCGCTATGGCTGAAAAAGAAGGCATTTTGGTAGGTATTTCTTCAGGTGCCGCAGTATGGAGCGCATTGCAACTGGCTAAAAAACCTGAAAACGAAGGTAAGTTGATCGTTGTCTTGTTGCCATCATATGGCGAACGCTATCTTTCTACGCCTCTGTTTGCCGATTTGGCATAATATAGGATTGTTGTTAAAAGGCCGTTTTCAGACGGCCTTTTTTGCGTATGGGCTTGAGATATCGTATGAAATCTGTTGTAATTCAGTTAATGAGCTTTGAATACCATTATTCAAAAGTTGGTTTCTTCAACGAATCATGCTTATAATGCGCATTATGAAAAAATACATTCTTCCTATCTTTGCTGTGGCGGCACTTGCCGGTTGTGAATCGATTTATGTTCCAACATTGAAAGAAGTGCCAGTTCGACCAACCAACGTTAAGAAACCTAAGGCTGATTCACAAGTTTCAGCTACCGGTTATCATTTAGCTCCTTCGCATTGGGCAGATGTTTCCAAGATTCATGATGAAGCACGTCGCTTGAGTACCCAAGTGAGCCAAGGTAGTCTGACCAAAGTTCAGGCTGCACAATATTTGAACCGCTTCCGTATCCAACAAGTGGGACGCAACTCTGTCGATGACAGTATGTACGAAGTTTATCTGCGTTCTGCCGTTGACAGCCAACGTGGTGAAATTACTACCGAGCAATCCAAACAGTACATCCAAGGTGCTTTGCGCGGTTGGCAACAGCGTTGGAAAAACATGGATACCAAACCAAGCAATCCTGCGTTTACCAACTTCCTGATGGAAGTTATGGGTATGCAGCCTTTGAAATAAAAAGTCATAAACTGAGAAGGCCGTCTGAATATTCAGACGACCTTCTTTTTGTATTTATATATGTGTAGTCGGACTTTATCCAATTAAGAACCAAACAGCTTGTCAGCCGCTTGACGGGCTTTTTCTTGAATATCTTCGGTCAGATAGTTTTTCATCTGAGAATAAACCAGCGCAATGACGGCAATGTCATCGCTGAAGCCAAATGGAATCAGAAGGTCGGGAATGCTGTCAATAGGACTGAGGAAGTAAACCAGTGCGCCGACAATAATCATTTTTGCACGTTTGGGTGTATGTTCGGATTCCCAGAGATAATAAAGCGCATAAAGCTGGCGGACGACAGGTTTACCCAAGCGACCGGCAAAGCGTCCGAGTTTTTTCATGAAGCCGGATGTGTCTAAGTTTCGACGGCGGAAGGAGGGGATGTAGTCTTCCGGATCGGGTGTGTTTTGATGAGGGGAGTGTGTCATGATGCAGCTTCCTTTTTAGGTATGGAAACATGGTTGGTGTTACGTCGTATTTTAGTCTATTTTGGGCGGATGAAATGTCTTTGAATGTATAACTATGTAAGAGTAGTGATGATAATGCAATGGTAATAAGTTAAGAATGGCTTATGCCTTTGTAAAGATTAGGTATCAAGAGTGAGAATTTATCTCACAATAGATACAATTCTCAAACAATAATGATGTTATCGTAAGTGCTTTGATGGGGAGATGGCTTAATTGCAGGAAAGTAACAAAAAAGGCTAGCCACACAAAAAAAAATCTAAGAATGATTGTTTGATTTTATTAGTCTTTTGGTAAAAATCATTAGAGCATTCATAAATTGCACTGTTCAAAATGAGATAAAACAGGTAAATTATGGTTTATGTAGCTTATTGTAGTGCTGAGCTATAGGTTTTGAGCTGATAATAAATCTAGAGGAACTGACCATGTCCGCCAAATCACGCCCGGTATTTTTGGAAATTCCGAATATCCGATTGCCCATACCGGGGATTGTATCTATTCTTCACCGTATCAGCGGCGTCGGCTTGTTTGTGATGCTGCCTGTTCTCTTGTATTTCTTCTCCGGAACGCTGGATCGCGAAGCGTCGTTTGAAGCATATCGTACTGCTATTTCCAATCCGTTTGTGAAGCTGATCCTTATCGGTCTGTTGTGGGCATATCTGCACCACTTTTTCGCCGGTATCCGCTTTCTGTTTTTGGATGTGCATAAAGGCCTGGAATTAAATACTGCCCGTACTACTGCTAAAGTTGTATTTGCTTCTGCTTTGATTCTGACCGTCGTTTTGGGAGCTTTGTTATGGTAGAACGTAAATTGACAGGTGCGCATTA
>NZ_JBQCVF010000031.1:5990-19376 GCF_051962515.1 Neisseria sp. P0009.S007
GGTAAACGTGCGGTAGAACGTGCATGTGCGGTTGCCGACCGTACCGGTCATGCGATGTTGCATACTTTGTACCAACAAAACGTCCGTGCCAATACACAATTCTTTGTGGAATGGACGGCACAAGATTTGATTCGTGATGAAAACGGCGACGTCGTCGGTGTAACCGCCATGGAAATGGAAACCGGCGAAGTTTATATTTTCCACGCTAAAGCCGTGATGTTTGCTACCGGTGGTGGCGGCCGTATTTATGCGTCTTCAACCAATGCTTATATGAATACCGGTGATGGTTTGGGTATTTGTGCCCGTGCAGGTATTCCGTTGGAAGACATGGAATTCTGGCAATTCCACCCGACCGGTGTAGCCGGTGCCGGTGTATTGATTACTGAGGGTGTGCGCGGTGAGGGTGGTATTCTGTTGAATGCCGATGGCGAACGCTTTATGGAACGTTATGCTCCAACCGTAAAAGACTTGGCTTCCCGTGACGTGGTTTCCCGTGCGATGGCGATGGAAATCTACGAAGGTCGCGGCTGTGGTAAAAACAAAGACCACGTTTTGCTGAAAATCGACCATATCGGCGCAGAAAAAATTATGGAAAAACTGCCGGGCATCCGCGAGATTTCCATCCAGTTTGCCGGTATCGACCCGATTAAAGACCCAATTCCTGTTGTGCCGACTACCCACTACATGATGGGCGGTATTCCGACTAACTACCATGGCGAAGTTGTCGTTCCGCAAGGTGAAGATTACGAAGTGCCTGTAAAAGGTCTGTATGCGGCAGGTGAGTGTGCTTGTGCTTCCGTGCACGGTGCGAACCGCTTGGGTACCAACTCCCTGTTGGACTTGGTGGTATTCGGTAAAGCTGCCGGCGACAGCATGATTAAATTCATCAAAGAGCAAAGCGACTGGAAACCTCTGCCTGCTAATGCCGGTGAGTTGACCCGCCAACGTATCGAGCGTTTGGACAACCAAACCGATGGTGAAAACGTTGATGCATTGCGTCGCGAACTGCAACGCTCCGTACAACTGCATGCCGGTGTGTTCCGTACCGATGAGATTCTGAGCAAAGGCGTTCGAGAAATCATGGAGATTGCCGAGCGCGTGAAACGTACTGAAATCAAAGACAAGAGCAAAGTATGGAATACCGCGCGTATCGAAGCTTTGGAGTTGGATAATCTGATTGAAGTAGCGAAAGCGACTTTGGTGTCTGCCGAAGCACGTAAAGAATCGCGTGGCGCACACGCTTCAGACGACCATCCTGAGCGCGATGACGAAAACTGGATGAAACATACCCTGTATCATTCAGATACCAATACTTTGTCTTACAAACCGGTACATACCAAGCCTTTGAGCGTGGAATACATCAAACCGGCTAAACGCGTTTATTGATGAGTTTTCAGACGGCCTTTACCTTAAAGGCCGTCTGAAACCTAACCATACCCACATTGAACTGCTTGAATTCATAATACAAAATCATTGAGCAGTTTATGAGAAAAGGAACACTTCTCATGGAAAAAATGAGTTTTGAAATTTACCGTTACAACCCGGACGTTGATGCCAAACCTTATATGCAACGTTACGAGTTGGAATTGGAACCAACCGACGTTAAGCTTTTGGACGCTTTAGTGCGCCTGAAAGCACAAGACGATACATTGTCTTTCCGCCGTTCTTGCCGCGAAGGTATTTGCGGTTCTGACGGTATGAACATCAACGGTAAAAACGGCTTGGCATGTCTGACCGATCTGCGCAGCCTGAAACAGCCGGTTAAAATCCGCCCTCTGCCAGGTCTGCCTGTTATCCGCGACCTGATTGTGGATATGACCCAGTTCTTCAAACAATATCACTCAATCAAACCTTACGTTGTCAACGACAACCCTATCGATGCGGACAAAGAGCGTCTGCAAACTCAGGAAGAGCGTAAAGAGTTGGACGGTTTGTACGAGTGTATTTTGTGCGCCTGCTGTTCGACTGCCTGCCCGTCATTCTGGTGGAATCCTGATAAATTCGTTGGTCCGTCTGGCTTGCTGAATGCTTACCGTTTCATTGCGGATAGCCGTGATACCATCACTAATGAGCGTTTGGATAATCTGAACGACCCATACCGTTTGTTCCGTTGCCACACCATTATGAACTGCGTAGACGTATGTCCTAAACACTTGAATCCGACCCGAGCCATCGGTAAGATTAAAGAGATTATGTTGAAACGAGCCGTTTAAGAAATGATGGTTTTTGACGATATTGCCAAACGGAAAATCCGTTTTCAAACCCGCCGGGGATTGTTAGAACTAGACTTAATCTTCGGCAGGTTTATGGAAAAAGAATTCGAGCACCTGAGTGATCAGGAGTTGTCCGAATTTTCCGAAATCCTCGAATTTCAAGACCAAGAGTTGCTTGCCTTGATTAACGGACATTCGGCAACGGACAAGAAACACCTGATTCCCATGCTTGAAAAAATCAGACAGGCATGATGTGTTATAGAGCTTGTTTGCGATGCCAATCCGAACAAGCTTTTTCCATACTGAGGCCGTCTGAAAAAAGGACCGTGCCGCTTGGGCGGCAACGAAAGCCCCAACTTACAAAGGAGTTTAAGAATGTCTAAATCAGTCAAGCTCACCACCCCAAATCAAGAGACCTTGGAACTGCCAGTATTGGAAGCAAGTATCGGCCATGATGTGGTTGACATCCGTGCGTTGACAAAAAATACAGGTCTGTTTTCATTCGACCCAGGATTCGTGTCCACTGCAAGTTGCGAATCCAAAATCACTTATATTGACGGCGATAAAGGTCTGTTATATTACCGTGGTTATCCTATCGAGCAGTTGGCCGAAAAATCCGATTACTTGGAAGTTTGTTACCTGTTGATCTACGGCGAGCTGCCTACGCCCGAACAGAAAAAAGAATTTGATGCTACAGTCAGCCACCATACTATGGTGCATGAACAGTTGACTTGGTTCTTCCGCGGTTTCCGTCGCGATGCGCACCCGATGGCGATGATGGTGGGTGTGGTTGGCGCTTTGTCTGCTTTCTATCAAGACAGCTTGGATATTACCAATCCTGAACACCGCAAAATCGCGATTTACCGCTTAATCTCCAAAATTCCGACCATTGCGGCAATGTGTTACCGTTATTCCAACGGTTTGCCGTTCAATTATCCAAAAAATAACCTTTCCTATGCTGAAAACTTCTTGCACATGATGTTTGCCACACCGTGTGAAGAATACAAACCTAATCCAGTCTTGGCCCGCGCGCTCGACCGCATCTTTATTTTGCATGCCGACCACGAGCAAAATGCTTCTACTTCGACCGTACGTTTGGCAGGCTCTTCAGGGGCGAACCCATTTGCCTGTATCGCTGCTGGTATCGCCTGTCTGTGGGGTGCTTCACACGGCGGTGCAAACGAAGCTGTGTTGAAGATGCTGGATGAAATCGGCGATGTGTCTAATGTTGCCGCATACATGGAAGGTGTGAAACAACGCAAATACCGTCTGATGGGCTTCGGTCACCGCGTATACCGCAATATGGACCCACGAGCCAACATCATGCGCGAAACCTGTTATGAAGTCTTAAAAGAATTGGGCTTGGAAGACAGTCCTAAATTCAAGCTGGCGATGGAATTGGAACAAATTGCACTGAAAGACCCATTCTTTGTTGAACGCAAGCTGTATCCAAACGTCGACTTCTACTCTGGTATCGTCTTGTCTGCATTGGGCATTCCAACTGAAATGTTTACCGTTATCTTCGCATTGTCGCGCAGTGTAGGTTGGATTTCTCATTGGCATGAAATGATTAGCGATCCGGCACTGAAAATCGGTCGCCCACGTCAACTTTATACCGGTGCAGAACGTCGCGATTACGTTCCGGTAGATAAACGCTAATAAACAATACATTAATATATTGTTGAAAAGTCGTTTGAAAAAATCGAATTGCCGTTTTCAATGAGGTTGGTCGTAATTAATTAAGTTGATAGCAGGTAATTTGATTTGAAATAGGGTAGAATAAAGTGTCATTTCAGACGGCCTGAATTCCGTTCGGAGAACACGGGATTCTACCCTTTGTTTATATTTTAAAGAAAAGAGCTCACGCCATGATGGACGAAAAACTCAATTTCTCTTATCTGTTTGGTTCTAATGCGCCATACATCGAGGAGTTGTATGAAAAGTTTCTGGATAATCCGGAATCTGTCGATGAAAAATGGAAACAGTACTTTACCGATTTGAGTAAACAGCCGGGCGCAGTCGCTGTCGATGTTGCCCATACACCGATTCGTGAATCATTTGCCACTTTGGCTAAAAAGAAAATTGCCGCAGCCGTCGCAGGCGGTGTGGATGAGGCAATGATGAAAAAGCAAGTCAGCGTTTTGCGACTGATTTCTGCCTATCGTATCCAAGGCGTGGGTGCAGCCCAACTTGATCCGCTCAAACGTATTCCTCCTCAAAATATTGAAGCTCTCGATCCTAAATTCCACGGTCTGTCAGATGCCGATATGGCACTTCAGTTCAATATGGGCGAGGGCGATTTTTCCGGTCAGAGCAAACTGCCTCTGTCCCAAATCATCAGTAACCTCAAACAAACCTACTGCGGCCATATCGCGGTAGAGTACATCTACATTCCAAATACCGAAGAGCGTCGTTGGGTTCGTAATTATTTTGAAAGCGTACTGTCTACACCAAGCTACAACGTTGAACAAAAACGCCGTATCTTGAAAGAAATGACTGCTGCCGAAACTCTGGAACGCTACCTGCATACCAAATATGTCGGTCAAAAACGTTTCGGTGTCGAAGGTGGCGAAAGTGCCATTGCCGGTTTGAACTATTTGATTCAAAACGCCGGTAAAGACGGCGTGGAAGAAGTCATCATCGGTATGGCACACCGTGGCCGTCTGAATGTTTTGGTTAACATTTTGGGCAAAAAACCGGCTGATCTGTTTGCCGAATTTGAAGGCCGTGCCGAAATCAAATTGCCTAGCGGCGACGTGAAATACCACATGGGCTTCAGCTCCGACATTGCTACGCCACACGGCCCGATGCACGTTTCTTTGGCATTCAACCCGTCACACTTGGAAATCGTTAATCCAGTAGTAGAAGGTTCTGCACGCGCCAAACAAAAACGTTTGGGCGAAAACGGCCGCGATAAAGTCTTGCCGGTATTGATTCATGGTGACTCCGCATTTATCGGTTTGGGTGTTAACCAAGCAACATTCAACCTGTCTAAAACACGCGGTTATACCACCGGCGGTACTGTTCACATCGTGATCAACAACCAAATCGGCTTTACGACTTCCGATACCCGCGATACCCGTTCAACCGTACACTGTACCGATATCGCGAAAATGGTTTCCGCTCCGGTTATCCATGTGAATGGCGATGATCCTGAACGCGTTTGCTTTGCCATCCAAGCTGCCTTGGATTACCGCAAAAAATTCCATAAAGACATCGTGGTTGATGTTGTCTGCTACCGTAAATGGGGCCACAACGAGGGCGATGATCCGACCTTGACCCAACCGATGATGTACAAAAAAGTATCGCAACACCCAGGTGCGCGTGCTTTGTACACCGAGCAACTGATTGCCGAAGGCGTGGTAACCCAAGCTGAGGCTGACGGTTACATCCAAGCCTACCGTGATGCTTTGGACAAAGGCGAACATGTTGAACAAACAACGTTGAGCAATTTCCAACGCACACAAATCGACTGGAGCAAATACCAAGGCAAAGATTGGCGCGAAAAAATCGAAACCGGTTTGCCTGCCGCCGACATTGAGCGTCTTACTGAGAAATTCACCGCTGTACCGGAAGGCTTTGCCCTGCATCCGACTGCAAAACGTGTGATCGAAGCGCGTAAAGCCATGGCATCCGGCAAACAAGCCATCGACTGGGGTATGGCCGAAACCCTCGCATACGCAAGCCTGCTGACCAAAGGTCATGGCGTGCGTATCTCTGGTGAGGACTCCGGCCGCGGTACATTCTCACACCGTCATGCCGTTCTGCACGATCAAAAACGCGAAAAATGGGACGACGGTACTTATGTTCCTCTGCGCAACATGGGCGAAGGCTTGGGCGAGTTCCTGGTTATCGACTCTATCTTGAACGAAGAAGCCGTAATGGCGTTCGAGTACGGCTTTGCCTGCTCCGCTCCTGACAAGCTGACCATTTGGGAAGCGCAATTCGGTGACTTCGCTAACGGCGCGCAAGTAACTATCGACCAATTCCTGTCTTCAGGCGAAACCAAATGGGGTCGTTTGTGCGGTCTGACCACCATCCTGCCGCACGGTTACGACGGTCAAGGCCCTGAGCACTCTTCTGCACGTGTAGAACGTTGGTTGCAACTGTGTTCTGAGAACAATATGCAAGTCATCATGCCGTCTGAAGCGTCGCAAATGTTCCACCTCTTGCAACGTCAAGTCTTGGGTTCATACCGCAAACCGCTGGTGATTTTCATGTCCAAACGCCTGTTGCGCTTCAAAGGTGCAATGAGTCCGCTGGAAAACTTCACCGAAGGTTCGACTTTCCGTCCAGTTATCGGAGATACCGCAGAACGTGCAAGCAACGACAGCGTGAAACGCGTGGTATTGTGTGCCGGTCAGGTTTACTATGACTTGGAAGCCGGCTGTACCGAGCGTAAACTGGAAAATGATGTTGCTATCGTCCGCGTTGAGCAGCTGTATCCGTTCCCATACGATGAGGTTAAAGCTGAACTGGCGAAATACCCGAACGCAAAATCTGTGGTTTGGGCGCAAGAAGAGCCGAAAAACCAAGGTGCGTTCTACCAAATCCGCCACCGTATCGAAGACGTTATCAGCGAAGAGCAAAAACTGTCTTATGCCGGTCGTCCAAGCAGTGCATCGCCTGCAGTGGGCTACTCAAGCAAACACATTGCTCAATTGAAACAATTGGTTGAAGACGCTTTGGCGTTGTAAACCTAGTGGCATTCCGTTTGAAATTGTTCAGGCGGAATGCCCATATGCAGAATTAAAAACACACAACAGGCCGTCTGAAAGGGCCATTGGAGACACAAAATGATTATTGATGTAAAAGTACCTATGCTGTCTGAAAGCGTATCTGAGGGCACGCTCTTGGAATGGAAGAAAAAAGTTGGCGAAGCAGTTGCCCGTGACGAAATCCTGATCGATATCGAAACTGACAAAGTGGTTTTGGAAGTCCCTTCTCCACAAGCCGGCGTATTGGTTGAAATCGTAGCTCAAGACGGTGAAACCGTTGTTGCCGACCAAGTTTTGGCTCGCATCGATACAGCTGCTACTGCCGCTGCTGAAGCCCCAGCCGCCGCGCCTGCCGAAGCTACCCCAGCCGCCGCTCCTGCTGCTGCACAAAACAACGCCGCTATGCCTGCTGCCGCCAAACTGGCTGCCGAGACCGGTGTTGACGTGAACGCATTGCAAGGTTCCGGCCGTGACGGTCGCGTATTGAAAGAAGACGTACAAAATGCCGCTGCCAAACCTGCCGCAGCCGCAGCCCCTGCCGTTGCACTTCCTGCCGGCGCACGTCCTGAAGAACGCGTACCAATGAGCCGCCTGCGTGCCCGTGTTGCAGAACGCCTCTTGGCTTCTCAACAAGAAAACGCCATTTTGACTACATTCAACGAAGTCAACATGAAACCAATCATGGACTTGCGTGCGAAGTACAAAGATAAATTCGAGAAAGAACACGGCGTGAAATTGGGCTTTATGTCCTTCTTCGTTAAATCCGCTGTTGCCGCCCTGAAAAAATACCCGGTTGTGAATGCTTCTGTTGACGGCAAAGACATCGTTTACCACGGCTACTTCGACATCGGTATCGCAATTGGCAGCCCACGCGGTTTGGTTGTGCCAATCCTGCGCGATGCCGACCAAATGAGCATTGCCGACATCGAACAAGCAATTGTTGATTACGCGAAAAAAGCAAAAGACGGCAAAATCGCTATCGAAGATCTGACCGGCGGTACATTCAGTATTACCAACGGCGGTACTTTCGGTTCTATGATGTCTACCCCGATCATCAACCCGCCTCAATCTGCGATTTTGGGTATGCACGCCACTAAAGAGCGCGCTGTGGTTGAAAACGGTCAAGTTGTTGTCCGTCCAATGATGTATCTGGCTCTGTCTTACGACCACCGTATCATTGACGGCCGCGAAGCTGTATTGACCTTGGTAGCCATTAAAGACGCGTTGGAAGACCCAGCACGCCTGTTGTTGGATCTGTAATCGTTTCAGACGGCCTTTTATTTGTTAATGAAAAGGCCGTCTGAATTTTTATTTAGATGTAGCGTAATGTAGTATCGTGCTACAATAGGCTCAACGAACGATTGAGGCCGTCTGAAACATTTGATTCGAATGAATCGGCAGATATAGACTTTCAGACGGCCTTTTCTTAAAACCATCAAAACGCAGTCATTCAAAATAAAAAAGAAACAAAAAGTATCGTTTTTATTTTGAGATACTGCAAAAGCAAAGGATGACACGATGTCTCAATATGATGTAGTAGTGATTGGTGCAGGCCCGGGCGGATACGTTGCCGCCATTCGTGCTGCGCAACTGGGTTTCAAAACCGCTTGCGTTGACGCAGGCGTTAACAAAGCAGGCAACGCCCCAGCATTGGGCGGTACTTGCTTGAACGTAGGCTGTATCCCTTCTAAAGCCCTGTTGCAATCCAGCGAACATTTCCACGCTGCGCAACACGATTTTGCAGAACACGGTATCACTGTCGGCGACGTAAAATTCGACGCAGCCAAAATGATTGAGCGCAAAGATGCCATCGTAACCAAGCTGACCGGCGGCGTGAAATTCCTGTTCCAAAAAAACAAAGTAACCAGCCTGTTCGGTACTGCTTCTTTTGCTGGTAAAAATGGCGATGCTTATCAAATCGAAGTCGATAACAAAGGCGAGAAAACCGTTATCGAAGCCAAACACGTCATCGTAGCGACCGGTTCCGTACCGCGTCCGCTGCCACAAGTTGCTATAGACAACGTGAACGTATTAGACAACGAAGGCGCATTGAATCTGACCGAAGTACCTGCCAAACTCGGCGTGATCGGTTCCGGTGTGATTGGTTTGGAAATGGGTTCCGTATGGAACCGCGTGGGTGCAGAAGTTACCATTCTTGAAGCCGCGCCGACCTTCCTGGCTGCCGCCGACCAACAAATCGCCAAGGAAGCCTTCAAATACTTCACCAAAGAGCAAGGTCTGAGCATCGAATTGGGCGTGAAAATCGGCGACATCAAATCTGAAGGCAAAGGCGTTTCCGTTGCTTACGAAACTGCTGCCGGCGAAGCCAAAACCGAAGTATTCGACAAACTGATTGTTGCCATCGGCCGTATTCCAAACACCAAAGGCCTGAACGCCGAAGCCGTAGGCTTGGAAAAAGACGAACGCGGCTTTATCAAAGTAGATGGCGAATGCCGTACCAATCTGCCTAACGTATGGGCAATCGGCGACGTGGTTCGCGGCCCGATGTTGGCACACAAAGCCAGTGACGAAGGTGTTGCCGTTGCAGAGCGCATTGCCGGTCAAAAACCGCATATCGACTTCAACAACGTACCGTTCGTGATTTACACCGACCCTGAAATCGCTTGGGTGGGTAAAACCGAAGAGCAACTCAAAGCCGAAGGCGTGGAGTACAAAAAAGGTACTTCAGGTTTCGGCGCAAACGGTCGCGCATTGGCAATGGGCAAAGCCAAAGGTACGGTCAAAGTATTGGCAGATGCCAAAACCGACCGCATCTTAGGCGTACACATGATTGGTCCGGTTGTCAGCGAATTGGTTACCGAAGGCGTGACTGCGCTCGAATTCTTCGCCAGCAGCGAAGACATCGCCCGCATCATCCATGCCCACCCAACCTTGTCCGAAGTGGTTCACGAAGCTGCATTGGCGGCCGACAAACGCGCTTTGCACGGTTGATAGACATTAAGGCCGTCTGAAATTTTTCAGACGGCCTTAAGACCTCCGACAAATTGAATGTTCCGAGAGCTTCGTTTTCTGATTTATAATTCCGTCAGACAAACAAACAGCATTTACATTCATTATGAACAAAGAAATAGTCGGTATTTTCTTTATACCGATGGGCATCATCAGCATGTGTATGGCCGCATTGTGGCAGATGTATGTGATGATGACCGAAACTTATACGCTCAACCGTTTCAAAGATAAAGAATTGGTTTGGCGCGTGGCATTGTTGTTTATCAGTTTCAGCCTTGCCGTTTATCTGCTCTGCCCGAATTCGCGTAAAAAAGGCATTGTCTTTTTTATTCTCGGAGGAGGAGGCGCAACCATGTATCTGCTGGCGCGGATGTGGTTGCCTTTCAGTAAATAGTAGGGCCGTCTGAAAATATGGGATTGGCCGCAGGGCGATTCCTAAAACCCACTCACCTTAAGGAGAAATCCATGAATTTACACGAGTATCAGGCTAAAGAACTGCTGGCTAGCTACGGTTTGCCCGTACAAGGCGGTATTTTGGCACACAACGGCGAAGAAGCCGCTGCAGCTTACGACAAATTGGGCGGTAAATTCGCTGTTGTCAAAGCACAAGTACACGCCGGCGGCCGCGGTAAAGCGGGTGGCGTAAAAGTCGTTAAAAGCCGCGAAGAAGCTAAAGAAGTGGCTGAAAGCCTGATTGGCACCAACTTGGTAACTTACCAAACCGATGCCAACGGCCAACCTGTCAACAGCGTTTTGGTTTGCGAAGACATGTATCCGGTTCAAACCGAGCTGTACTTGGGCGCAGTGGTTGACCGTTCTACCCGCCGCGTTACATTCATGGCTTCTACCGAAGGTGGCGTGGAAATCGAAAAAGTTGCTGCCGAAACTCCAGAAAAAATCTTCAAAGTAACCGTTGATCCGCTGGTTGGCCTGCAACCTTGCCAAGCTCGCGAAGTTGCGTTCCAACTGGGCTTGAAAGACAAACAAATCAACGAGTTCGTCAAACTGATGACCGGCGCGTACAAAGCGTTTATCGAAAACGACTTCGCCCTGTTTGAAGTAAACCCATTGGCAGTTCGCGAAAATGGCGCGCTGGCTTGCGTAGATGGCAAAATCGGTATCGACAGCAACGCGCTCTACCGCCTGCCAAAAATCGCTGAATTGCGCGACAAATCTCAAGAAAACGAACGTGAGCTGAAAGCTTCTGAATTCGACCTGAACTATGTTGCCCTGGAAGGTAACATCGGCTGTATGGTTAACGGTGCCGGTTTGGCGATGGCCACTATGGACATCATCAAACTCAAAGGCGGCCAACCTGCCAACTTCTTGGACGTTGGCGGCGGTGCAACCAAAGACCGCGTGGTTGAAGCGTTCAAACTGATTCTGGAAGACAAATCCGTTAAAGGCGTATTGATCAACATCTTCGGCGGTATCGTACGTTGCGACATGATTGCGGAAGCCATCGTGGCAGCCGTTAAAGAAATCAACGTCAACGTTCCTGTCGTTGTTCGTTTGGAAGGTAACAATGCCGAACTCGGCGCGAAAATCCTGAACGAATCAGGTCTGAAACTGACTTCTGCAGACGGCCTGAATGACGCAGCCGAAAAAATTGTTGCAGCCGTAAACGCCTAAGGAGAAAAGAATGAGCGTATTGATTAATAAAGACACCAAAGTATTGGTTCAAGGTTTCACCGGTAAAAACGGTACTTTCCACTCCGAACAAGCTCTGGCTTACGGCACTAAAGTTGTCGGCGGCGTTACCCCGGGCAAAGGCGGTCAAACCCACCTGAACCTGCCCGTGTTTAACACCATGAAAGAAGCCGTTAAAGAAACCGGCGCAGACGCATCTGTAATTTACGTTCCAGCTCCGTTTGTATTGGACTCTATCGTTGAAGCCGTTGATTCAGGCGTAGGCTTGGTCGTTGTGATTACCGAAGGCGTGCCTACTTTGGACATGCTCAAAGCCAAACGTTACTTGGAAACCAACGGCAACGGTACCCGCTTGGTCGGCCCTAACTGCCCTGGTGTGATTACTCCGGGTGAGTGCAAAATCGGTATTATGCCGGGCCACATCCACACTCCGGGCCGCATCGGTATTATTTCCCGTTCCGGTACATTGACTTACGAAGCTGTAGCACAAACCACCAAACTGGGCTTGGGTCAATCAACCTGTATTGGTATCGGCGGCGACCCGATTCCTGGTATGAACCAAATCGACGCACTGAAACTCTTCCAAGAAGACCCAGATACCGACGCCATCATCATGATCGGTGAAATCGGCGGTACTGCGGAAGAAGAAGCAGCCGAATACATCCAATCCAACGTAACCAAACCTGTTGTAGGTTACATCGCTGGTGTTACCGCTCCTAAAGGCAAACGTATGGGCCACGCCGGTGCGATTATCTCCGGTGGTAAAGGTACTGCCGAAGAAAAATTCGCCGCTTTCGAAAAAGCCGGTATCGCTTACACCCGCAGCCCTGCCGAGTTGGGCACTACCATGCTGGAAGTGTTGAAAGCAAAAGGTTTGGCATAAGACTTAAGTCTTTAAGCTGAATTGAAAAGGCCGTCTGAAGTTTTCAGACGGCCTTTTTTTAAATTTCATTTGCTTGTTTTCATAATAAGCACTTAATTTTATTTAAATTAACGTTTATTTTAGAATAAACGGTTATAATTTATTAACAGATAAACAGTCTGTAACCATATCAACCTATATCAAGGAGAAAACCATGAAAAAACACGATTTTGAGGCACGTCGCGAGGCTTTGCTGAAAGACATCCGAGAAGTAATGGATGATGTGGAAGAGTTATACCGCAATGGTGTTGAAGCCGGTTCGGAAGAGGGTAGCAAAGCCCGAGCCAAATTGGAAGAAAAATTGGCTGTGGCCAAAGAGCGTTTGAGCCGTTTTGAAGAAGAGGCCGGCGAACGTCTGCGCCATCATGCCGAGCGTGCGCGTGAAAAATACGAGCAGTTTGAAGAAGCGGCTCAGGAGCGTTTGAAAGAAGGCAAAGAGCGTTTTGCCGAATTTGAAGCTGATGCGGGCGAGCGTTTGAAACGCGGTGCCAAACACGCTGATGAAGTGGTGCATGAGAAACCATATTATGCGATGGGTTTTGCCGCATTGGCCGGTTTGGTTGTCGGTGTGTTGTTGAACCGCCGTTAATGTGAATATGTTAAGGCCGTCTGAACAGGCGTGTACATGAAATCATGGATTTCATTGCGCCGTGCAGACGGCCTTAGCCTTATTTTTCCTGGAAAAAAGGATAATCGAGATGGGAATTCGCCAGCGTTTTGAACATGGCAAGGCTTTGTTGAATCAGGGCGCGGATTTGCTGCTGCTGCGTTTGCAGGTATTGAGCTTGGATTTGACGCGTCAGGCGGAAAATGTGTTTCGTTTGGCGATTTGGCTGGTGTTGTCCGGCGCGCTGTTGATGGTGGGCTTGGTCGGTTTGCTGTTCGGCTTGAACCGCGTGCTGTCGGATGTGGC
>NZ_JBQCVF010000032.1:0-18506 GCF_051962515.1 Neisseria sp. P0009.S007
TGCTGCGGCGGCGCGGCGAAACGCGAAACCGACACCATGGACACCTTCATGGAATCGAGCTGGTATTTCTTCCGCTACATGTCGCCCAAGTTCGCAGAAGGCATGGTATCGGCAGAAGCCGCGAAATACTGGGGCGCGGTCGACCAATACATTGGCGGTATCGAACACGCCATTCTGCACCTCTTGTACGCGCGCTTCTTCACCAAACTGATGCGCGACGAAGGCTTGGTCAGCGTGGACGAACCGTTTGAACGCCTGCTCACACAAGGCATGGTCGTCTGTGAAACCTACTACCGCGAAAATGCCAACGGTAGCAAAGACTGGATCAACCCCGCCGATGTCGAGCTGACTTTCGACGACAAAGGCCGCCCCGTGTCCGCCGTCCTCAAAGCCGACGGCCTGCCCGTCGTCATCAGCGGCACGGAAAAAATGTCCAAATCCAAAAACAACGGCGTCGATCCGCAAGAACTGATTAACGCCTACGGCGCGGACACCGCCCGTTTGTTCATGATGTTCGCCGCACCGCCCGAACAGTCCCTCGAATGGAGCGACAGCGGCGTCGAAGGCGCACACCGCTTCCTGCGTCGTCTGTGGCGTACCGTTTACGAATACCTGAAACAAGGCGGCGCGGTCAAAGCGTTTGCAGGCAGCCAAGACGGTTTGTCTAAAGAACTCAAAGATCTGCGCCACAAACTGCATTCCACCATCGCCAAAGTCAGCGACGACTACGGACGCCGCCAGCAGTTCAACACCGCCATCGCCGCCGTGATGGAACTGCTCAACCAATACGACAAAACCGACACCGACGGCGAACAAGGCCGCGCCGTCGCCCAAGAAGTATTGGAAACCGCCGTACGCCTGTTGTGGCCCATCGTGCCGCACATCTGCGAAACCCTGTGGAGCGAATTGAACGGCGCGAAACTGTGGGAAGCAGGCTGGCCGACAGTCGACGAAGCCGCCTTGGTCAAATCCGAAATCGAAGTCATGGTTCAAGTCAACGGCAAACTGCGCGGCAAAATTACCGTTGCCGCCGACGCATCCAAAGCCGACCTCGAAGCCGCCGCACTCGCCACCGAAGGCGCGGTGAAATTCATGGAAGGCAAGCCTGCGAAGAAAATCATCGTCGTACCGGGCAGACTGGTGAACATCGTGGTGTAAAGTCTGATTCGGCATTGATTGCTGTAATAAGAAAGGTCGTCTGAAAACTTGGGAACAGGGTTTTCAGACGACTTTTTTAAGGTAGATAGAGTTGTCTACATTACAGACCTCAAATAACTTAAATCTCAAAATCCTAAAAAAGTTCCCTTAGCCTGCACAACAAGATAATTTCGAAATATCTTTATCGAACGTAAGTGCAACTAATTTTAGCCCTTCAGCCATTGTTAAATATGGTGCTAGGGTTTCTGTTAAATCTTCTATCGTTAAGCCAAATTTAACAGCTAATGATGCTGCATAGATGACATCTCCTGCATTTTCAGATACAATATGAACCCCTAATACTTTTAGTGTTTCTGCATCTGCTACTAGTTTAAATACACCGGTTGTTTCACGGTTTACAATTGCTCTTGGAACAGCATCTAAAGGTAATACAGATGTCTTCACATCATACCCTTTCTCTTTTGCTTGTTCTTCTGTTAAACCAACCGTTGCAACCGTCGGATTCGTAAACGTAACAGCAGGAACTACCGATAAATCTATTTTTTTGTTTAATCCACCAATAGCATTATCAGTAATAATTCCACCTTCATAGGCTGCTACATATACAAATTGTGGTCCTAAAGTCACATCTCCTGCTGCATAAATCTTTTCATTACTTGTTTGACCAAAATCATTGATCAGGATTTCATTATTTTTTCCAGTTTCAACACCTGCTGCACTTAAATTTAAAGAATCCGTATTTGGTTTTCTTCCAGTGGCAACAAGTAACTGATCTGATTCAATGACTTCTCTACTGCCATTTACTGTTACGTAAACCCTTTTTATCTCTCCACTTTGTTCAACACGCTCAAAAGTTGCCCCTTTGACAAGGTTTATACCCTGTTCAATTAACGCTTTTTCAACTGACTCTGAAATCTCAGGATCATACTCCTTTAAAAGTCGCTCACTTCTTTGCATAAGCGTTATTTCTGAACCTAAATGATGAAATAGTTGTCCAAGCTCCATTCCAATGTATCCTGAACCAATTACAGTTAATCGTTTTGGTATTTTCTTTAACTCAAGAAGTGTTGTACTAGTTAAATAGTCCATTTTTTCAAGTCCTGAAATTTGGGGCAACGAAGGCGATGCACCTGTTGCAATTAAAAAGCGTTTTGCAGATAACTTTGCCCCATTGACCTCAACCGTACTAGCATCAACGAATTTTGCTTCACCTTTAATTAAATCAAAATTATATTCATCAATTAAATCCATATATTTTTGATTCCGAAGTTCGCTCACCAATTTATCCTTTTGCGTGATTAAACTAGCTAAATCCACTTCTCCAGCGGATGTTTGTAAACCTATAAACGGATTGTCTTTTGATAAATGATTGATTTCCCCTGCCCTAAGAAGAGTTTTTGACGGAACACAGCCAATATTCACACAGGTTCCCCCAACCGTTCCACGCTCAATCATTCCAACTTTTGCACCGTATTCTATAGCTTTAATTGCCGAAGAAAAGGCAGCAGCACCAGAACCAATAATAAGAAGGTCATAATTGTCTTCATTAATTAACGCCACGTTTTCTAGTGATGATACTTCTTCAATTTCTCCGGCTTGGTAATTTGCTTCATCAATCGCCTTTATTGCACTTTCAACCTCAATATCATCGGGCAGTTCAAATACTGCTTCACCACGACGATAACTAGACTCAATATTTTTAGCACCTATCTTTTCAAGTGCTGATTCTACGTGTTTTTCACAACCCGTACATGTCATTCCTGAAATGTTTACCTTAAATTTATTCATAAAAAAGCTCCTTTCGTTAATTAATCTCTCATGTTAATGTTTCTATTATTGGACACGAATGTAATTGCTTTTCATCTGGACATCGTTGTTTTAAGTCGTCTAACATAGTTTCAATTCGTTTTAAATCCTCTATTTGTTTTTGCACTTCCTTTTGTTTTTTAGAAACAAATTCGAACATATCTTGACAACGAACTTCATCTTTATCTACAACACCAAGTAATTTATAAATCTCGCTTAAAGAGAAACCAAGTTCCTGTATTCGTTTAATAAACCCAACACGCTTAACGTCATCATATGAATATATCCGATAACCAGCTTCCGTTCGGTGAGGTTCTTGTAATAAATTTTTTCGCTCGTAATATCTGATCGTTTCTTTATTAACTCCACATTTATCTGCAAACTCACTAATGCGATAAATCATCTTATTTCACCCCCTGAATATTATAAACCATGTACCATAGTACACGGTCAAGTAAATTGGACTATTTTATTTTTTTCCCAAAGTATCACTCGTATGTGATTGATACTTTTATATAATACTATTGATTATCCTAACATCCCACCAGAAAATCCGATTTAAACACCAGTTGTTTTTAAACTATTAAGAAAGTAATTCCACTATATATTCCGAAGACCCAAAAAACCATACGAATCAGTTAGATTCATTATCACAGTTCCCGTCATTAACATAGCCCTTAAAAGTTCAGGCAAAGAAATATCTAATGCGCTAGCCAAACGAATAAGATTTAATAGGGCGGGGTTACGCTCTCCACGTTCTATCATTCCGATATAAGTCCGGTGCATATTCGCTTTTTCAGCCAATGCTTCCTGACTTAAATCCTGGAGTTGTCTTAAATGACGAACATGTTTGCCAAATTGTTTTAAAATTTCTGATTTCATGATGACTATTCTTAATGTTTGCAAATTAAATTCCACATACAATAAGTATCAACTTTAGTTCTAATACGAAAGGCCATCCGAAACCCTATATTCAGTTTTCAGACGGCCTTTTTAACTGCCCGATTTTATTCGCCGTAGTAGGCTTTGGTCAGGATTTCTTCCATATCGGCCACCATCGCGAGGCGTGGGTTGGCCGGGGTACATTGGTCTTCAAAAGACATCATGGCCAGCTCTTTTCTGCCGTCGAGGAAGGTCTTCTCATCGATGCCCTGCTCTTTCAACGACATTTTGATGCCGACGTTGACTGCCAGCTCATGGCAGGCGCAGGCGAAGGATTCGACACCTTCTGCCGGTGTGCTGCATGGCAGGCCTAAGGTACGGGCGATTTCCTGATATTTCAGGTCGGCTTTGTAGTAGTTGTACTTCGGCCAAGTGGCGGTTTTCTGCGGACGCGTGCCGTTGTAGCGGATGACGTGCGGCAGCAGGATGGCGTTGGCGCGGCCGTGCGGAACGTGATATTTGCCGCCGATTTTGTGTGCCATCGAGTGGTTGATGCCCAAGAACGCATTGGCAAACGCCATGCCTGCGATGGTGGAGGCGTTGTGCATATGCTCGCGCGCTTCAGGATCGGCCGCACCGTGCTTGTAGGAGCGTTCGAGGTATTGGAACACGAGCTTGATGGCTTGCAGGGCAAGGCCGTCTGTAAAGTCGTTCGCCAGTACGGAAACGTACGCTTCTACGGCGTGGGTCAGTACGTCCAAACCGGTATCGGCGGTTACACCTGCCGGAACGGTCATGGTAAACGCAGGATCGACAATCGAAATGGTCGGTGTCAGCGAGTAGTCGGCAATCGGATATTTTTTGTCGCCGTCGCTGATGACGGTAAACGGTGTTACTTCGGAGCCTGTGCCTGATGTGGTAGGGATGCCGATAAATTTGGCTTTGCGGCCCAATTCAGGGAAGCGGAAGGCGCGTTTGCGGATGTCCATGAATTTTTGTACCAAGTCTTCAAAATCGACTTGCGGCTGCTCGTAGAAGAGCCACATGGCTTTTGCCGCGTCCATTGGCGAACCGCCGCCCAGCGCGATGATGGTGTCGGGCTGGAAGCTGCGCATCAAATCCGTGCCTTTATAGACGGTTTGGACGCTCGGATCGGCTTCGACATCGGTAAACAGCTGGATGGTCACTTTGTTTTTGCGTTGATGCAGTTGATGGGTGATTTTATCGACAAAGCCCAGGTCAACCATCGAACGGTCAGTCACAATCATGACTTTTTCGCAGTCTTTCATGTCTTGCAGATATTGGATGGAATCGCGTTCAAAATAGATTTTGGCGGGCACTTTGAACCATTGCATGTTGTTTCTCCGACGGCCTACTTTTTTGATGTTTAACAGATTGACTGCGCTGACGTTGCCGCCGACGGCGTTTTTACCGTAAGAGCCGCAACCGAGGGTCAGAGAAGGCAGGAAGGCGTTGTACACGTCGCCGATGCCGCCGAAGGTGGAAGGCGAATTCCAAATCACGCGTAGGGCTTTGACGCGGGAGCCGAACGTTTTGACCAATTCTTCGTTAGCGGTATGGATGGCGGCGGAGTGTCCCAAGCCGTCAAAGGCAACCATTTCTTCGGCGAACTTCAAACCTTGTTCGGTCGAATCCGCCTTAATCATGGCCAACACAGGCGAAAGTTTTTCGCGGGTCAGCGGCTCGTTCGGGCCGACTTCGCGGCATTCGGCGATGATGATGTTGGTTTTTTCAGGCACTTTAAACCCGGCCTGTTCGGCAATCCATGTTGCCGGTTTGCCCACAACGGCGGAATTAAGTTTCGCCCCGCCGCAGCTGGCGCAATTCGCCGTCACGCCGAAGATAAACTCTTCGAGCATGGCTTTTTCTTTTTTGTTAGCAAAGTACACGCCGTAGGATTTGAATTCTTCGGCCAACTCTTTGTAAATCTCTTTATCGGCAATCACCGCCTGCTCGCTGGCGCACACCATGCCGTTGTCGAAAGATTTCGACATCACAATATCGTGTGCTACCTGTTTGATGTCCGCCGTTTTTTCAACATAAGCAGGTACGTTGCCCGCCCCGACGCCGAGCGCAGGTTTGCCGCAAGAATACGCCGCCTCCACCATCGCATTGCCGCCGGTCGCCAAAATCGTTGCCACGCCCGGATGCTTCATTAGTGCGGAAGTGCCTTCCATAGACGGCTTTTCAATCCACTGGATACAGTTTTCCGGCGCACCGGCCGCAATCGCCGCATCACGCACGATACGCGCGGCATGGGCGGAACACTGCTGGGCGGACGGGTGGAACGAGAAAATAATCGGATTGCGGGTTTTCAGTGCAATCAGGGATTTGAAAATGGTGGTGGAAGTCGGATTGGTCGTCGGCACGATACCGCAAACCACGCCGACCGGATCGGCGATTTCGGTAATGCCGGTTACATCGTTTTCGCTGATGACGCCCACGGTTTTCAAATCGCGCAGGCGGCGCACGACGTTTTCGCAGGCAAACAGGTTTTTCGTCGCCTTATCCTCAAACACGCCGCGTCCCGTTTCTTCTACCGCGTGCATGGCGAGCACACCATGTTTGTCCAGCGCGGCGATAGAGGCTTTGGCAACAATAAAGTCAATCTGCTCCTGATCGAGCTTAAGAAACTCGTCCAATGCCCGTAAACCCTTGTCAACCAGGCTGTTTACCTCGGCTACGGCTGGGCTGACGACGTTGTCGGCTGATGCGTTCATGGTGTATCTCCTTAATAAAAGGTGGCAATAAGGTCAATAAATTTTCACTACGATAACTATAGGTAATTTAGTTACATTTTGCTTTGACCTACATCACAAACCATGATTGAACTTTTCAGACGGCCATTTTATCGTTTATTCATTTTAATTCTTTGAAGTATAATATTTTTATCTACACAAAAACAAAGACGGTTATTCTTCGTCGCTTTCCTCGATAATTAAGATAAAAACAGAAAATCGATGTATTAAAATTACAAACGTAAATGAAAAAGGCCGTCTGAAAATATTTTTCAGACGGCCTTTTTCATGTCTATCTTTTATTGGCTAATGTCTTCCAGCGTACGGCCTTTGGTTTCCTCACCCAATACCAAGACTACTGCCACAATCAGCAGCATAACCAGCGCAAACATCATAAAGATTTTGCCGAAGCCGCCGCTGTTGCCTACCATCGCCGCCACCACCATGGGCGCGAGTATGCCGCCGACGCGACCGATGGCGCCTGCCCAGCCGGATGCGAAAGCACGGAAGCGCAAGGGGTAGAGTTCGGGGGTGTAGGTGTATAAAACGCCCCATGCGCCCAAGTTGAAGAAGGACATCAGGCTGCCCCAGATCATGACTTCGGCCGCAGTTGTGCTTTGCCCGAAAAACCATGCGCACACGGCGCAAGCAGCCAAAAAGCCTGCCAGCGTTGCTTTGCGGCCGATTCTTTCCACCAAAGCCGCGGCGGCTATATAGCCGGGCAGTTGCGCAACAATCATCACCAGCACATATTCAAAAGTTTTGACCACGGTATTGCCCTGCTCGACCAGCAGTTTGGGCAACCAAGTGAAAATGCCGTAATACGAAAACACGATGCCGAACCAAACCAGCCACAGCATCAGCGTGCGCCGTGCAAACGGATGTTGCCAAAGTTGGATGAAGCGGATGCGTTCGCGCGGGGCGGCCGGTGCGGCAACAGCTTCTGCCGGCGGCGTGATGCCCGATTGAATTTCCAACTCAGATACCAAACGGTGCGCTTCGTTGGTTTTGCCGCGGGAAAGCAGGTAAGGCACGGATTCGGGAACGAATTTCAACACCAACGGCACATAAAACAGGGGCAAGGCACCGAATAAAAACGCGCTGTGCCAGCCGGTTTGCGGAATAAAGAAATAAGACACCAGCGCAGCCGAAAGCCAGCCCAAGCCCCAGAAGCTTTCCAGCAACACAATAAAACGGCCGCGTACTTTCGGCGGCGCATATTCGCTGACCAGCGACACGGCGACGGGCAGCTGGCCGCCCAAGCCGACGCCGACAAAAAAGCGGCACACAAGCAAAACCGTCAAATCAGGTGCAATTGCGCACAAACCTGTGGCAATACTGTACACCACCATCGTACCGGCAAAAACGGTTTTCCGTCCGAACCTGTCCGCCAGCCAGCCGCTGAATACCGCGCCCAGAGCCATGCCGACAAAGGCAATGCTGACAATCCAGCCCAACTGCGCCGGAGCCAGCACCCAATCTTTGCCCAAAGCCGGCAATACAAACGACACCAAGCCTGTATCCATGGCGTCAAACAGCCAACCTATGCCGACCAGCACTAAAAGTTTGTAATGAAAGCGGGAGGGCGGCAGATTGTGCAGCCGCGTCAAAATATCCATAACTTCTTTCCTTTATTTGCGTATTATTGAATTGGATTTTATCAATAACTGCTTTAATTTCAGTGACAAACCTAATACCGAGACATTGTGTCGATTTTAACATTGGTACCCTATGCAAAGAATAGGAAGCGCGTGTTTTTTGGCTATTTTTTATCGCCAAAACTGCACGCCATATTAAAACGCTGAATAAGGGTTCACGGCAGGCCGTCTGAAACCGATGCTTCTGGTTTCAGACGGCCTGCCGTTTTTTGCAAAGGCTTCCTGCTTGGGTTATGATGTTTATTTGTAATATGTAAACAGACGATTGCCTGTTTTTACATAACGGGCCGTCTGAAACAACGGAGAACGATATGAATGCGGTTGTAATTGCGGTCATCATCATGCTGGCGCTGTCTTTATCGCGCGTGCATGTGGTGCTCAGCTTGGCTGTCGGCGCGTTTGTCGGCGGCTTGGTGGCCGGTATGCCTTTGGAGAATATAACCAACGCGGCCGGCGATGTGGTGCAGCAAGGGATTATTCCCGTTTTTAACGAAGGCCTGAAAGGCGGGGCGCAAATCGCGCTGTCTTATGCCATGCTCGGCGCGTTTGCCATGGCCATCACGCATTCCGGCCTGCCGCAACAGCTCGCCGGTGTGATTATCCGCAAGCTCAACGGCGGCGAAGGCAATGCAAAAGGCGAAGGCGCGGTCAAATGGCTGCTGCTGGCGATTATTTTGTGCATGGGCGTGATGAGCCAAAACGTTGTGCCGATTCATATTGCGTTTATCCCGATGATTATTCCGCCGCTGCTGTTGGTATTCAACCGTTTGAAACTCGACCGCCGCTTGGTGGCCTGCGTGATTACGTTTGGCTTGGTAACGACTTATATGTTCCTGCCTTACGGTTTCGGCGCCATCTTCTTGAACGACATCATGTTGGGCAATATCCGCTCGGCAGGCATGGACACCAGCGGCATCAATGTGATGCATGCAATGGCGATTCCGGCTTTGGGCATGGTTTCCGGTTTACTGCTGGCCTTTTTGCACTACCGCAAGCCGCGCATTTATCAAAACAATACCACTGACACGGAAGACAACCGTGCGGCAGTGCAACAACAAGAGCCTTCAACCTATCGCAGCTTGGTGGCGGCCGTAGCGATTGCCGTGTGTTTTGCCATTCAGCTTTTGTATGATGGTTCGCTGGTATTGGGCGCTATGTTGGGCTTTGCCGTGTTTATGATGCTGGGCGTGATGAACCGCTCCGCCGCCAGCGATGTGTTCGGCGAAGGCATCAAAATGATGGCGATGGTCGGCTTTATTATGATTGCGGCACAAGGTTTCGCCGCCGTAATGAACGCAACCGGCGAGATTCAGCCTTTGGTCGAACGCAGCATGGCTTTGTTCGGAAGCAATAAAGGCATGGCCGCCTTTACCATGCTGTTTGTCGGCCTGCTGGTAACCATGGGCATCGGCTCGTCTTTCTCCACCTTGCCGATTATTACCGCGATTTATGTGCCTTTGTGCATCAGCTTGGGCTTCTCCCCAATGGCTACCGTGGCCATCGTCGGCACGGCAGGTGCGCTGGGTGATGCAGGCTCCCCTGCTTCCGACTCGACACTCGGCCCGACCATGGGCTTGAACGCCGACGGTCAGCACGACCACATCCGCGATTCGGTTATCCCGACCTTTATCCACTACAATATCCCGCTGATGGTTGCAGGCTGGATTGCCGCGATGGTGCTGTAATATGAGCGATATTCAGGAATTGGAACACCGCATCACGGAGCTGGAAATTCAGACGGCCTTGCAGGAAGATTTAATCGGCAGCCTGAACGACACCATCGCCAAGATGCAACAGGCTTTAGATTTACAACAAGGCCAGTTGCGGCTTCTGTATCAACGGATGCAGGACAAAGGCGCAAACGGCGAACGCGAACCGTACAGCCTGCGCGATGAAATTCCGCCTCATTATTGATCAACTGAAAAGGGCGTGTTTGATACATGCCCTTTTCTTTCATAACAAAGGCCGTCTGAAAGTCAATCAAGCTTTCAGACGGCCTTTTAAACAATCAAACCTTACAAACAAGCTAATTCGTTGGCCATTTGCTGCTCGACAGTTTCACGTTGGCGGATAAGTTTGCATTCGTTGCCGTCAACCAATACTTCCGCCGCACGGTTGCGCGTGTTGTAGTTGCTCGCCATACTTGAGCCATACGCACCGGCGCTGCGGATAAGCAGCAAATCCCCTTCTTCGCAGGCGATGGTGCGGTCTTTGCCGAGGAAGTCGCCGGTTTCGCAAATCGGGCCAACGATATTGGCCGTCAGAGGCTCAATGTCTTTGGTTTCGACCGCTTCAATGTGATGATAGGCATCATAAAGTGCCGGACGCATCAAATCGTTCATCGCCGCATCGATCATCACAAAGTTTTTCTCTTCGCCATGTTTGACAAACTCAACGCGCGTCAACAACGCACCTGCATTGCCAACCAAACTACGGCCTGGCTCGAGGACCAGTTTCAGACGGCGTGTACCGATTAGTTTTTGAACGGCTTGGGCATACGCGCCCAAATCAGGCACATTTTCATCTTGGTAAACAATGCCGACACCGCCGCCCAAGTCCAAGTGTTCCAACACAATGCCTTCGTCTGCCAGTTGGTCGACCAAGGCCAAAATACGTTCGCAGGCTTCGACCAGCGGGCTGAGGTCGGTCAGTTGCGAGCCGATATGGCAGTCGATACCGACAATTTTCAAATGGCTTTGTTGAGAAGCATGACGATAAGCCTCAAGTGAATCGGCATAGGCAATACCGAATTTATTGGCTTTCAAACCGGTGGAGATATAAGGATGAGTTTTGGCATCGACATCGGGATTGACGCGCAGGGAAACCGGGGCGACTTTACCTAAACGCGCGGCAACTTTCTGAATACGGTCGATTTCAGGAATACTCTCCATATTGAAGCATTTCACGCCTGCATTCAGCGCAAATTCAATTTCTGCCTCACTCTTACCCACACCGGAAAAAATCGTTTTCGCCGCATCGCCGCCGGCCGCCAAAACGCGCGCCAACTCGCCGCCGGACACAATGTCAAAACCGCTCCCCAAAGAAGCAAAGTGTTTGATGATGCTCAGGTTGCCATTCGCTTTAACCGCGTAGCAGACAAGCGGATTTAAAGCGGAAAACGCGGTTTGGTAGTTTTCAAATGCCTCGGTCAGCGCAGATTTGCTGTACACATAAAGCGGCGTACCAAACTCTTCGGCAAGGTGTGTATAAGGGAGTTGTTCGCAGAATAAGGTCATGTTTGTGAATCTTTTTTAGTCGTTGGTTTGAGTAGTCGGCTCTTTTGCCGTATCGAATTTCAAGCCGGTCTGAATCACGCCGAAGCGCGCCTTGTCGCCTTCTTTGGGCAGGTAGAGGTCGCCTTTGTAGCCGCAGGCAGAGAGCAGCAGAGCCGTTGCCGCTGCAAAAAATACGCCGTATTTCATCAGTAAAACTTTCTTCATCATTACGAATGTGGCAAGATTCGGTATCTTAAACAAAAACCACACAAAAAGCCATGATGACCGAAAGCGAATTCATCCGCATGAGCGAAGAATTGTTTGAACACATTGAAGACCAAATCGATGAAAACGGCTGGGATTTCGACTGCCAGTTTGCCGGAAACGTACTGACCATCGAAGCCGAAGACGGTACGCAAATCATCGTCAACCGCCACACGCCCAACCAAGAATTGTGGATTGCTGCCAAAAGCGGCGGCTACCATTTCGCCGAGCAAAACGGCAAATGGCTGGCAACGCGCGACAGCCGCGATTTCTACGACGTTTTAAACGAAGCACTGAGCGCGGCTTCGGGCAAAGCAATTGAGATTGCGGAATTGTGATTCAGTCTTCAAATATCCCTAGCTAAAAATCTATTTACCTCAAAGGACACCCAAATGCCCCTACTAGACAGTTTCAAAGTCGACCACACCCGTATGCACGCCCCTGCCGTACGCGTGGCAAAAACCATGACCACGCCCAAAGGCGACACCATTACCGTGTTTGACCTGCGTTTCTGCATTCCCAACAAAGAAATCCTGCCTGAAAAAGGCATTCATACGCTGGAACACCTGTTCGCAGGCTTTATGCGCGACCACTTAAACGGCAACGGCGTTGAAATCATCGACATTTCCCCGATGGGTTGCCGCACCGGTTTCTACATGAGCCTCATCGGCACGCCCGACGAGCAAAAAGTGGCCGACGCATGGCTCGCTTCAATGCAGGATGTTTTGACCGTTCAAGACCAAAGCAAAATCCCCGAGCTGAACGAATACCAATGCGGTACCTACATGATGCACTCGCTTGCCGAAGCACACGAAATCGCCCAAAACGTTTTGGCACGCAAAGTAGCCGTCAATAAAAACGAAGAGCTGACATTGGACGAAAGCCTGTTGAACGCTTAATCCGCCATGACAACAAAGGCCGTCTGAAACTTTAGTATGACAAGTTTCAGACGGCCTAAGACCTTTTATTCCAATTTTCAACCTTTCAACCACAGTTTTACACCGCCTAAAAATAAGTTGGCGGATGCTGACAGTGTACATAGTATAATTACACTTTAAACAAACAACCTGATTCTATTGCCTTTATGAAACCGTTTTTCTGCAAAACCGCCATTGCCCTCAGCCTGACCCTCCCCGCCGCCGCCGCCAATGCTGCTGAGTATGTCTGCAATGTTGAAGGCATCACCGTTTATGTTTCATACCAGATCAATGACGCCTGTCGCATAGTTGAAACAAACAATGTAACAGAAAACAGCGTCGTTGCGATTCCGGGCGACACTCCGGTTTTAAAAACGGTACAAACAACAGAATTTAAAGCATCTGCCGCAGACTACATTAATGCTTCTCAAGCAACGCCCGCGGTACAAACCCCAGTCGTTGTTGCTCGAAATGAATACGGTATTCCGGCACCTATTTCCATTCCGATGGCACAAACTCGACAAGCTATGCTAGCGAATAAAACCATTGCAGACAGCGCAATCGTTTCCAACAATACGCCTGCTTTGGAAACATCAGCCGTTGCAAAACCTGAAAACTATGTTGTCGATGCTGCTGTCCACAACACAACTCCTGTCGTACAAACTCAGACGACTGCCGTTCAAGAGGACAACACTATTGTTCCTCCTGTACTCATCGCGCAAACCCATACCGTTACAGCCGACAAAGCCATTGCAGACAGCGTAATCGTTCCCAACAATACGCCTACTCTGGAAGCGCCGCCCACAATAAAAGCTGAAGACTATGTTGCCGACACTACTGTCCGCAATACAACTCCTGTCGTACAAACTCAGTCTAGTGCAACCCAAACAGAAAACAGTGTTGTTCCTGTAATGCTTGCCGCACAAGCCCAACCTACTGCTTCTACCGAGAAAACAGTTTCAGACGGCCTTGCTATTATTAATGAAACACCAGCTGTTCAACCTGTTGTACCTGCAATCCAAACTCCACAAGAGATTATTCAGAACTCGGCAGTTCAGCCGCAAACTTCAACTACCCAAAATAACCAAGCGGTAACAGCTCAGGATGAAGTGCTCGATAAAACACCTACCAAAGTCGAGACTAAGCATAAAGGCAAAACTTATGCCAAAACCTCCTCTCGACGCAAAGCCAAGGTTAACCGTACTAAAGCCGATAAAACAGCCGTTGTCCGCGCATCTGAGGAACAAGCAGCCAAACCTATTGCCACCGCTTCAACCGAACCAAGCACGCCGGCAACTGCCACTCCGGTAGAGCATGGCAAAACCACTGTCCCAACACCTTTCCCACAAGCATACAAACCGGCAGCCGATATTTTGCTGGATAAAGGAAATAGCGACAGCGATATCAAAATCCTGCCGAATGTACCGATTACCAGCGTGACCAACACAGCCGAAGCTGCCAATCCGCGCATCAATATTACCCTGCGCAACCGTCAGAACAAATCACGCAGTTCTTCATACAGCAAATACAAAGCCCCTGTTATCCGTACTGCACCTGTGGTTACGCCGGCTCCTAAGCCAAGCCCTAAAGAAACCCGCAAACAGATATTGCAGACCGAAGTACGCAACGAACAGGCTGCTATTACCCGCCTTCAAACCCAGTTGAACGCGGCCAAACAAAAAGGCGATCAGATTAAAATCCAACAACTGACCCGTACCATAAACGCCCGTAAAGCGAATATCCGCGCTATTCAAGGCGAGATGTCTCGTTGATTGGTTTTTTATACAAAAAGGCCGTCTGAAAACATTTTCAGACGGCCTTTTTAATGGTACAGACCTTATTTATTCAACAGACAAATACTTTCTCTAAAATCATTTGCTGATCACGCCAAAGTACATTTCTTCACATCCCTACCCTCGTGCGCCATTACTGCTTCTATCCAATCGGCGATATTTTGCCAATAATATTGCGGCTTTTCAGACGACCTATCAGTCTGCATCACTTCATCATTCAACACAACGGGAACACCCTGCTCTGCACCGGCTTCAAGCACAATCCAAATACTGCCTTCATGGGTATCGGCTCGGGCTACTTGATGTTCATATGCCCAGCCAACCGCAGCTTGTCCGCCATTTTGCAAAGACTGCATCGCCAGAGATAATGGATGAAAGCAGGTATCTACATTGTTGTCGGCAGTAACGACCAAAGTTGCACCATGCGTGCCTAACGCTTGCGCGGCATGAAAGACTGGGGAGTTGTGCAGGTTGGCAATAAAGTCAAACGGCATCGCGGCGTGATGGTTCAGCACATTGTCTGCCATTTTTTCAAACACGGATGGCGAAGAAAACGGCGTACCAAGAAAAACGGCGCAATCAGGGCGGATTTCGCTTTGTTCCTTTAGCTGCCCTGCACCAAGCGCGGCAATCAAACTCAAGCGGCTGAGGCGGCGAGTATCTATACCGCTTTGCTGCTTTAAGATTTGTTTGAGGATTTTACCGCCGGTGCCGGCGTCAGTATCAAAACGCACGGCGGCGGTAATACGGATATTAGGATTTACGGTTGCCATTGCCATACCAAAGATGTGTTGCTGCCGCCAAAACCAAACTGATTGGCCAAACAGAAAAAGCCGCCTTTTTGTGAAGCCGCGCACTCGGAAAAACGAATTTTCCACCCCTGATAATCGTTGCTTCCGCCTTGTTTTAGAGCGGATAAAAGCAAGGCTGTTTCAAGGGCTGCCGTTGCGCCAAGCGTGTGTCCGATTTGCGGTTTGAACGCCATCAAGGGCGGCAGTGTACCGAATATATTTTCCAGTGCGGCCAATTCGGCGGCATCGCTGTCAGCCGTGCCGATGCCGTGTGTTTTAACGGCCGCAATGCTTTCAGGAACGATGCCTGCAATATCTAACGCACGTCGCATCACTTGCTCTTGCGCTTGGCCATCGCTTTGAATCAGGTCATTGCCTGTATTGGCAGCGTGTCCTATAAGTTTCAGACGGCCTGAAGATTCAGGAGCAGCGGAAGATAAGGCAAGCGCGGCAACACCTTCGCCTAAAATCAAACCGTTTCCGCCAAAAGGCTGATACTGTTCGGTCAGCAAACCCAAGCTGTGAAAATGCAGCAAAGTCAGTCGGTTGAGGTTTTCAATCCCAAGCACAAAGGCACGCTCCGCCTCGCCGCGCAAGCAGTTATCCGCCTGAATGAGCGCATGGGCGGATGAAGTGCAGGCAGTAGCGAAACTGAAAATCTGCCGATTGCCGCTGCGCCGGCGCAAATCTTCGGCGAGATAAAGCAGATTGTGTTCTTCTTCCGCCCTATTGCCCACAAAATGGCGGTTTTCATATTCGGAGATGGAATAGGAACTAGACCCGATAAACACCGGCGCATCATGCCAACTTTCAGATGGCCAGCCTGCATTTTCGGCAGCTAGGCGCAAATGTTGTTCGGCGATATCCGCCAATTCCTTCCGCCCCAAACTGTCGCTAGCAAATGCACGAAAATAAGCAGCCTGCTGCGGTTGGTTTAAAAACGTATAAGACACCGCATCAGGCCGTCTGAAATCCGTTTGCGGATTCAAGGCAGAAGTGGCCGCCGTACCGCAAACCCAACTCACGCGCCATGCTCCGCACGGATAAACGCCGCCAAATCGCGTACGCACATCATATGTTTGCGCACCATCCGGTCGCCCTGCAGGCGCACTTGGAAATACTGTTGCAAAGCAACGCTGATTTGCAGCGCATCAAGCGAATCTAAACCGACCGGACTGTCATCGCCAAACAAAAGCGCATCGTCGGTGAAATCATCCATATCCACATCGTCGGCCTTATCGGCTTCTTGCACGATTAACTTTTTCAATTCCGTTTCCAGCTCGTGCTCGGCCAGTGTAAAGGTGTAAGACATTTTTAAACTCCCATTTTTATATCATGAAGCAACAGCTCGTTTTAGCGAAACTCGCTACGCTCGTTTTCAGACGGCCTGAACTTTATGCAAAATCGCCCCAAAGCGTCTGCATGGCGGCAATGGCCGCAAGTGAGGCGGTTTCGGTACGCAACACCCGTTTACCAAGCGTAACGGATTGAAAACCGGCATCAAATGCCTGTTGCTCTTCCTTCTCCGTCCATCCGCCTTCCGGGCCGACCATAAACACGACTTTGCCGGATTGCGGCTGAACATCGCTCAGTTTTTGTGCGCGGTTCAAGCTCATTAACAGTTTGGTCGTTTCCTGCGGCAACTGTTGCAGAGCCTGTGCATAAGTCGTCAGCGGCAAAACCTTCGGCACAATATTGCGGCCGCTTTGTTCACACGCTGAAACAACGATTTCCTGCCAACGCGCCACCCGCCTTTCAGCGCGTTCTCCGCTCAAGCGGACGACACAGCGTTCGCTGATAACTGGGCGAATTTCTGCCACGCCCAATTCCACGCTTTTCTGCAAAGTGAAATCCATGCGCTCGGCGGTGGATACCGCCTGTACCAATGTAATATTCAGCGGCGATTCGTTGTCCGTTGCCTCTTCACGCAAAATCCGCACGCTGGCTCGGCGTTTTTCCAAAACTTCTGGCAAAGCCGGATATGCCTTGCCATTGCCGTTGAACAACACGATTTCTTCCGTGTTTTTCACGCGCAATACATTCAGATGGCGCACCACATTATCGGGCAATTCGACCACGCTGTCGGGGCTTGAGGCAAAATCAACATAAAATCGGGGCATGGTTTCCTGCTTTATTCATGTATATAATTTAATGTATATAATTTAAATTTAAAATTTCGTGAATGAAGTTGAAACACGGCGACATACTCCTGCCTGCTTTCGATTTCATCCACTATAATTTGAAAACTTCCCGAATTTTAATCCACTGTCGCGCAAAACTGCAAAAAACAAGGATACGCCGTGCTATACCGTTTACAGAAAGTCGTCCGCCACATCTCCCAAACCGAAGTCATGCCGCGTTTTCTGAACACGCCGTCACGACGCAAGGAAGACGGATCGGTTTTGAGTGAAGCAGATTTGGCCGCACAAACCGCTTTTGCCGCCGCCCTTCCCTTATTGGAGGATTGTCCGATGTTGGGCGAGGAAATGAGCTTTCAGGAACAAACCCGTTTGTGGAACGAACATTCAGACGGCCTATGGATTGTCGACCCTATCGACGGCACAAACAACTTCGTCAACGGTTTGCCGCATTTTGCCGTATCCGTCGCGCTGGTTAAAAACGGCCATGCCGAATTGGGCGTGATTTACAATCCGGTCAGCGGCGAATGTTTCTATGCCGAACGCGGCAAAGGCGCATTTCTCAACGGCACGCCGCTGCCGCTGCGTTCGGAAAACAAAAAACTCAACGAATCCATTGCCGGCGTAGAAATCAAATACCTGCGTTCGGGCAAACTCGCCAGCCGCATGAATACCCTTGCCCCATTCGGCACAATCCGCAGTATGGGCAGCAGCACGCTCGATTGGTGCTACCTTGCCAGCGGCCGCTACGATATTTACATCCACGGCGGACAAAAGCTGTGGGACTACGCTGCCGGTGCATTAATTTTTGAAGAAGCCGGCGGCTGCCTGACCACTTTGGAAGGCGACGATTTTTGGAGCGGCGAACATGTATTTAAGCGTTCCGTCATCGCCGCATTGCAACCCGAGCTGTTTCAGCAATGGGTGAAATGGATTCGAGAAAATCAGTAAAAATACCGTTTATCTTCAAAATATCACGATTATCTTGCAACTTATTGAAATTATTTCACTTCTTAACAGCATTTAATACTAAAAACGGTAGAATATCAATCGCTGACACAACACCGCTCTTTCATCCCTTTTGGGCGGTGCAGCAAGTAAGACGTTTTCCCGCAATGTATTGGC
>NZ_JBQCVF010000033.1:0-17985 GCF_051962515.1 Neisseria sp. P0009.S007
ACGCCGGTATCATGAAATGGCGCAAACGCCGTTCGGTTAAAATGATTTGGCTTTTGGTCGGCTGCGAAAGTTTGCTGCTGTTGGCTTTGATGGTGGCGATGCTTGCGAGGGATGGTTTTGTGTTGTCCCGAGATATCGGTTCGGTACTGACGGGTTCAGTTTTCGCCAGCCTGCCGCTGTTGGGTATGGCCTTGGCGCAGACCTTTGCCGTCGCCATTGTTTCTTTGCAAATCAATCGTAAAAACCGCTGATTTTTATATTAAAAACGGCTTGTCCTTGTTTCAGACGGCCTTTTATTGATGAAACTTCTTACTAAACTTAAAAAGAAAAAGACCCTTTAACCATGTCTTCAGAACACCTTATTTCTTCTACTGCTGCAACGCCGTCTGAACATACCGTTGCGTGGGTGTTCGGTCAGCCTGTTACCGATGTGCCGCAGGATTTGTTTATTCCGCCTGATGCGTTGAAGGTGGTATTGAGCAGCTTCCAAGGGCCGTTGGATTTGCTGCTGTACCTTATTCGCAAGCAAAATATCGATGTCCTCGATATTCCTATGGTGAAGATTACCGAGCAGTATCTGCACTATATTGCCCAAATGGAAGCATATCAGTTTGATTTGGCAGCGGAATACCTGCTGATGGCGGCGATGCTGATTGAAATTAAATCGCGCCTGCTTCTGCCGCGTCCTGAAGAAGTTGAGGATGAAGAGGCGGATCCGCGTGCCGAATTGGTGCGCCGTCTGTTGGCTTACGAACAGATGAAGCTGGCGGCTCAGGGCTTGGACGCGTTGCCGCGTGCCGGACGTGATTTTGCTTGGGCGTATTTGCCGCTGGAAATTGCGGTCGAAGCGAAGTTGCCGGAAGTGTACGTTGCCGATTTGACGCAGGCTTGGTTGGGTATTTTGTCGCGTGCCAAGCATACGCGCAGTCATGAAGTGGTGCGGGAAACCATTTCCGTGCGCGCGCAGATGACGGCAATTTTGCGCCGTTTGAATGAAAGCGGTATCAGCAAGTTCAGCGATTTGTTTAAGCCGGAGCAGGGCGCGACATATGTGGTAGTCAATTTTATTGCATTGCTGGAATTGGCTAAAGAAGGCTTGGTGCGTATCGTGCAGCCTGAAAATTATGGTGAAATCGAAATCAGCCTGAAAGACGGTTTGGAAACAAACGAAGCTGAAATGCTTTCAGACGGCCTTGAAGCCGATGAAACCGATAATGAGAATTTGAAAAAAGAGAACTAAAATGGATTCGACGACAAGTCACAACAAAGCTTCTTTATGGGCAGTGGGCTTAATGTTGTTTGCCCTGTTTTTTGGGGCGGGGAATCTGATTTTTCCTGCTTTTTTAGGGCAGCAGGCCGGTGAAAACTGGCTTTCGGCCATGTTTGGCTTTTTGCTGACGGGCGCAGGTTTGCCATTATTGGGCGTGATTGCCGTCGGCTATTCCGGCTCGCGCGATGTGGAGGCATTGGCTTCCCGTGTTGCGCCTTGGCACGGCGTGACTTTTGCCACCGCGCTCTATCTGGCAATCGGCCCTCTGTTTGCCATGCCGCGTACGGCGACAGTGTCTTTTGAAACCGCGATTTCCCCTTTCATTGATGAATCTTGGAAAAACATCGCATTGGCCGTGTTCAGCCTGGTGTTTTTCGGCATGACTTATTGGCTGTCGATTTCCCCGGGGAAGCTGGTTGACCGTATCGGTAAAATCCTCACGCCTGTTTTGTTGCTGTCAATTGCGATATTGGTCGGCTATGCCGCCATTAATCCAATGGGCGTGCCGCAGGCGGCGCAAGGCGATTTTGCCACTCATCCGTTGGTTAAAGGCATTTTGGAAGGCTATGGCACCATGGACGCGCTAGCTTCGCTGGTGTTTGCCATTATCGTCATCGATGCCGTTCGCGCCATGGGCGTGGACAACCGTGCGGACTTGCTGAAGACCACGACGATTTCCGGTGTGTTGGCGGCTTCTTGTTTGGCAGTGGTTTACCTGTTTATCGGCTATATGGGTGCGACAGGTGTGGCCGGTATCGGTTTGCAGGAAAACGGCGCGTCGGTTTTGTCTAAAACCGCACAGCACTATTTCGGTACGGCCGGTATTGTGTTGCTTGGTGTCATGGTGCTGCTTGCCTGTCTGAGTACGGCGGTTGGCTTGATTACTTCATGCGCCGAATATTTCAACCGTCTTTGCCCGGGTATTTCTTATAAAGTTTTTGTGATACTGAATACAGTGGTGTCTATCCTGTTGGCCAACAAAGGCCTGTCAGCGATTTTGCAGTTTTCCATCCCTATGTTGATGCTGTTGTATCCGCTGACTATCGTCATCATTTTGCTGGCTTTGACAGATAAACTGTTTGGCGGCGGCCGTATTGTCTATTTCTGTACCATGATGGCGGCCCTTATGGTCGGCTTGCTCGATGCCTATAAGGCCGCGTTTGGATTTGATGCCGATACCGCAGCTGCCATCGAGCGCGCATTGCCGTTTTACAATATCGGTTTAGGGTGGGTTGTTCCCTCTTTAGCCTGCTTTATACTCGGCTGTATTTTGAATGCGGCGTTGAAGAAAAAAGCATGATGATAAACAGGCCGTCTGAAATGTTCAGACGGCCTGTTTATTTCGCCGACCACGCAAACGACAGATGATTTTTTTAAAGAAATCCGTTATAATTGAAAAGTTAAGGCTTTGCGGAATACCGTTTCGCAGATGCAACATATTGAGAAGATTTATTTCCACAAATCCCGTTTTTTCAGCAAACGACTTGAACTGAAGGCGGATTTCGTGGTATAAATCGCGTTTTACTATTTTAGAAGTTTGGAGACTAACCATGGCACGAGTTTGCAAAGTGACCGGTAAGCGCCCGATGTCTGGCAATAACGTATCACACGCCAACAACAAAACCAAACGTCGTTTTTTGCCTAACTTGCAATCACGTCGTTTCTGGGTAGAAAGTGAAAACCGCTGGGTTCGCCTGCGCGTTTCTAACGCTGCATTGCGCACCATCGATAAAGTAGGCATTGATGTCGTATTGGCTGATTTGCGTGCTCGCGGCGAAGCTTAATTTAAACACCATTAATTAAGGATTACTGCAATGCGCGATAAAATCAAACTGGAGTCCAGTGCTGGTACTGGTCACTTCTACACAACTACTAAAAACAAACGTACGATGCCTGGCAAACTGGAAATCAAAAAATTTGACCCAGTAGCCCGTAAACACGTTATTTACAAAGAAACTAAATTGAAATAATCCGGTTTCTTCCAAGAAAAAGCTCCTGTTTTTCAGGAGCTTTTCTTTTTTCTCGATTGGTTTGGAGTGTTTTGTTTTAAACGGGTGTGCAAGATGGTTGGATTGCTTTGGAAGAGGCAAAATAAAAGAGCGTGTATCCATTGGGATTACGCTCTTTTATTTTTCAGACGGCCTGATAGGGGATAAGCATCCTTACATCACTAATAAACATTCAACAACGACTTAATGATCGACCTTGATGCCTTGGTTGTCGGAATGTTGTTTTTTATCCAGCTCTTTTTGCAAGGTATCGCATGGCGTGTCGCAATCACACATTTTCTTCATGCCGAGAGAGGAAATGCCGCCGCAGCTGCCTTTAATGGTGCGTTTGGAGAAGATATAGCCGACTGCCATACCGAGGATGACAATGATAAAAATGCCGAAAGTAAGGAGGAGGGTTTTCATGTGTGTATTCCTGAAGATTAGTTTAATAATTTCTTGAATGCGCTAGACATTTTAGTATGGTAGCCGCCTTGCGGGGTCCGGATGATAAGGAAAACGGCGAGATTTTCTTGCTCGGCAAGTTTAAGTGCTTCAGTTTCTCCGAGAACGAACAATCCGGTGGAAAGGCCGTCTGCAAGTGTGGCGTTTTCTGCTACTACGCTGATGGAAGCAAGGTTGTGGCTGATGGGTTGTTTGGTTTTAGGGTTGATGATATGGGAAAGGCGGCGGCCTGACTTATCGACATGGAAAATGCGGTAGTCGCCGGATGTGGCCAGTGATTTATTGTCCAATGGAATGGTGATTTGTGTGGCGCCGCCTTGAACGATATTGGGCTGCTCGATGCCGATACGCCAAGGGTTGCCTTGCGCATTGTGGCCTTTGCCATGTAACTCGCCTCCGATTTCTACCAAATAATTGCCGATATTGAGTTTTTCAAGTTCGGCGGCAGTTTTATCCACGCCAAAGCCTTTGGCGATGGAGGATAGGTCTAAATAGACTTCGGGATGGGTTTTCGCCAGTGTAGGCTGCTGTCCGTTTTGGGAAAGTTTGAGTTTGTCCGTACCGACCATTTCTGAAGCATGTTGGATTTCTTGTGCAGTCGGTTCGTGTGTAATTTCTTTTTGCGGGCCGAATCCCCAAAGGTTGACCAAAGGACCGACGGTTACGTCCAGTGCGCCGTGCGTCAGTTTGTTTAAACGCAAGGCTTCGCCGGTTACATAGGCAAAGTCTTGGGAAATGGGCATGGCCTGATTGACGGTACGCAGCTGGTTGAATTGGCTGATTTCGGAATCAGTCTGGTAAGTAGACATTTGCCGATTGACTTCTTTAAGCGCGTCATCAATGCGTTTTTGTATTTCGGCAGGGGAGGGGAGTTTGTCTTGGCCGTCTGAAAGATATTTGACGGTATAGGTCGTGCCCATGGTCTCGCCTTGCAGGGTGATGGTTTGTTGTTTTTCAGGTTGGCAGGCAGAGAGCGTGAGTGCGGAAACGATGGCAACGGTACAACCGATTATCGGACGGTAAAACGAATTGGAAAGAAACAGCATAAGGGATTTGCGGATTATTTTTTGAAGCCTTTATTGTATCGTAAAAGAAAGGTTCAGGCCGTCTGAAAGTATGGTTTTCAGACGGCCTGGCAATAAAAAAGGAAGAAACCGAAGTTTCTTCCTTTTTGTCTGTTAACCACCGAAATCGTCCAAGAGGATGTTTTCGTCTTCCACGCCCAAATCTTTGAGCATTTTGATCACGGACTGGTTCATGATCGGAGGGCCGCACATGTAGAATTCGCAGTCTTCAGGTGCTTCATGGTTTTTCAGGTGGTTTTCGTAAACCACGTTGTGAATGAAGCCTGTGTAACCGTCCCAGTTGTCTTCAGGCAATGGGTCGGACAGGGCGACGTGCCATGTGAAGTTCGGGAATTCTGCTGCGAGTTGGTCGAAGTCTTCAACATAGAACATCTCGCGTTTAGAACGTGCACCATACCAGAAGGTAATCTTACGTTTGGAGTTCAAACGTTTCAGCTGGTCGAAAATGTGGGAACGCATCGGAGCCATACCCGCACCACCGCCGATAAATACCATTTCGGCATCGGTGTCTTTGGCGAAGAATTCGCCAAACGGGCCGGAGATGGTTACTTTGTCGCCGGGTTTAAGCGACCAGATGTAGGACGACATTTGTCCCGGAGGCGCATCGGGTACGCGCGGAGGCGGCGTGGCGATACGCACGTTCAGCATGATGATGCCTTTTTCTTCTGGATATGAAGCCATGGAGTAAGCGCGCAAAATCGGCTCGTCCACTTTGGAAACATATTGCCACAGATTGTATTTGTCCCAGTCTTCGTGGTATTCCTTAGGAATGTCGAAGTCTTTGTAGGCGACAGTATGAGGAGGAGCTTCAATTTGGATGTAGCCGCCGGCGCGGAAAGGAACTTCTTCACCTTCAGGAATGGCAAGCTTGAGTTCTTTAATGAACGTTGCTTTGTTGTCATTGGAGATGACGGTGCATTCCCATTTTTTCACACCGAACACTTCTTCCGGTACTTCGATGTCCATGTCGGTTTTAACGTTGACCTGACAAGACAGGCGGCAGCCTTCGCGCGCTTCGCGTTTGCTGATGTGGGACAACTCAGTTGGCAGAATGTCGCCACCGCCGCTTTTCACGACAACGCGGCACTGACCGCATGAGCCGCCGCCACCGCAGGCGGAAGGAACGAAGATGCCTTGGCTGGCAAGCGCACCCAGCAGTTTGCCGCCGGCAGGCATCGTCAGCTCTTTTTCGTTATTGACTTTGATGGTGATGTCGCCTTCGCTCACCAACTTGGATTTGGCAAACAGAATCATCAGTGCCAACACCAAGACGATGAGGGTGAACATCACGATACCTAAAATAATCTCCATGCCGATTCCTTTCTTATAACTGGATGCCGGAGAACGACATAAACGCCATTGCCATCAGGCCAGCAGCGATAAAGGTAATGCCCAAGCCTTTGAGGCCTTTAGGGACATCCGAATATTTCATTTTTTCGGTAATGCCCGCCAAAGCGACAATAGCCAAAAGCCAGCCCAGACCTGCACCGAAACCATATACAACGGACTCGCCGAAGTTGTATTCGCGTTGCGCCATAAATGATACGGCACCGAAAATCGCGCAGTTTACGGTAATCAGAGGCAGGTAGATACCCAATGCGTTGTAGAGGGCAGGGACGAATTTATCCAAGAACATTTCCAAAATCTGCACCAAAGCAGCAATCACGCCGATGAAGGTGATGAATTTCAGGAAGGTCAGGTCTACGCCTTCAACCAGCGCACCGTCTTTCAACAGCGAGTAAACAAGTTGGTTGGCTGGGACGGACAGGCCGAGTACGAAAGTTACGGCAACGCCCAAACCGAATGCAGTGGATACTTTTTTAGATACCGCCAAAAACGTACACATCCCCAAGAAGAAGGAAAGTGCCATGTTTTCCAGAAAGACGGATTTTACAAAGAGGCTTAAGTAATGTTCCATGTGTTATTTCTCCGCCTGTTCAGGTTTCCAAGTGCGCAGACCCCATACCAAGAAGCCGATGATGAAGAACGCGCTAGGGGCGAGCAGGAACAAGCCGTTGGTTTGATACCAGCCGCCATCTTGTACGGTTTGGAAAATGGTGTAGCCAAAGAGCTTGCCAGAGCCGATCAGTTCGCGGATGGTTGCGATGATGATCAACATCATGCCGTAACCTGCGCCGTTGCCGATACCGTCAACCAAGCTTTCCAGCGGCGGCTCTTTCATTGCGAATGCTTCGGCACGGCCCATTACGATACAGTTGGTAATAATTAGGCCGACGAATACGGACAGCTGTTTGGACAGCTCATAAGCAAAGGCTTGGAGCAGTTGGTCAACCAGCGTTACCAAGGAAGCAACAATCGCCATTTGCACAATAATACGGATGCTGTTAGGGATGTAGTTGCGTACCAAAGAAATGAAGAAGCTGGAAAAACCGGTTACCAAAGCTACGGAAATACCCATTACGATGGCCGTCTGAAGTTTGGTGGTAACCGCCAAAGCCGAACAAATACCCAAAACCTGCAAGGCAATCGGGTTGTTGTCGATAAAGGGTGAAAACATCAAATATTTCAAGCGTTTCATGTCAGCCATTATTGTGCTCCTGCTGATTTCAATTTGTTCAGGTAGGGGATATAGCCGTTTTCGCCGAACCAGTAGTCGAACGAACCTTGCACACCTTTAGACGTCAGCGATGCGCCGGAGAGGGCATCTACGCCGTGTTCTTTGTCTGAGCTTGCGCCTTTGCCGACGTGCAGGGCAAGTTTGCCTTGTTCGTCAAACAGTTTTTTGCCGACGAATTTTTGTTGCCACAGAGGATTGCCGATTTCGCCGCCCAAGCCCGGGGTTTCACCTTGGTCGTAGTAGGTGATGCCGTTGATGGTGTTGCCGTCGGGTTGAATGGCGACAAAACCGTACATGACAGACCACAAGCCGTTACCGTGCATAGGCAGGATGATTTGGCTGACTTTGCCGTCTTCGCCTTTTACCAAGTAAACCTCAGTGTATTTGGCACGGCTTTTGATGCCGGCCAAATCGTCTTCGGGTTTGATTTGGATGCTTTGGGCAGGGTCTTTGCCTGCGATGCGCGCGCTGAAGTCTTTCGGCGCGTCTTTCACGTATTCGCCTGTTGCCAAATCGACAACGCGTTGCTCAATACGCTCGGCAAAGGTTTTGCTGATGTCGGTGTTTTTATCCATCAAACCGGCTACGCTCAAGATATAGCCTTGTTTGTCTTGGAGTTTTTGTTTCTCTTGGATTGGTTTCAAGCCAACGACCGCACCAGCAACGATGATGGAACAAATCAGGCTGACAACCAATACCACAATCAGCGTGCCGCTGAAGCTGTCTTTATCGAATTTCTTAGCCATTGCTGCGCGCCTTTCTGCGTTTGATGTTCGCTTGTGCGACGAAATAGTCGAAAATCGGGGCAAACAGGTTGGCAAACAGAATCGCCAACATCATGCCTTCGGGGTAAGCAGGGTTGACCACGCGGATCAATACGCACATTACACCGATAAGCGCGCCGTACCACCATTTGCCGACATTGGTAAAGGAAGCGGAAACAGGGTCGGTCGCCATAAACAGCATACCGATGGCGAAGCCGCCGACTACCAAGTGCCAGTACCAAGGCATGGAGAACATGGCGTTGGTGTCAGAACCGATGAAGTTAAACAGTGAAGACATGGCAATCATACCGATCATCACGCCGGCGATAATGCGCCAAGAGGCAATGCGGGCGAACGCGATAAACGCGCCGCCGATTAAGAGCGCCAAAGTGGATACTTCGCCGATTGAGCCGGGTACGTTACCAATAAATGCGTCCATCCAAGAAATGTTTTGACCGGTTACAGCGTTTTTCAGGCCGTCTACACCGTGTGCCGCCCATTGTGCCAAAGCAGTGGCACCTGAATAGCCGTCAACCGCAGTCCAAATGGTATCGCCGGTAATGTTGGCAGGGTAGGCGAAGAACAGGAACGCACGGCCTGCCAGAGCAGGGTTCATGAAGTTTTTACCTGTACCGCCGAATACTTCTTTCGCAACCACAACGCCGAAAGAAATACCTAAAGCCGCTTGCCACAAAGGCAGGGTAGGAGGAACGATCAAAGCAAACAGAATCGAAGTCACGAAGAAACCTTCGTTGATTTCGTGTTTGCGTACGGATGCGAACAAAACTTCCCAGAAGCCGCCCACAACAAATACAGTCGCGTAAATCGGCAGGAAGAAAATCGCGCCGAACAGCATTTTGCCCAACACGCCCGCTTCAGACGACATATTGATGCCCAAAGCGTTGGCAAGGGCGTAATGCCAGTCGTTGGCGATATTTTGTTGCAGCAAATCAGGCGTTAACGCACCGAATGCCTGTACGCCGACGTTGTACATACCGTAGAACATGGCGGGGAACAAAGCCAGCCACACCAAAATCATCATGCGCTTGGAGTCGAGCGCATCGCGGACGTGGGCCGCTTTGCGCGTTACCGCGCCGGATGTATAGAAAATCGTCGCCGCAGCTTCGTAGAGGGCATACCATTTTTCATGTTTGCCGCCCGGCAGGAAGTGCGGTTCGATTTTTTCAAGAAAATGTTTCAAGCCCATAATCAGCCTTCCTTCTCAATGGTTTCCAGCACCTTGCGCAACAGCGGGCCGTATTCGTATTTACCCGGGCAGACGAAGCTGCACAAAGCGAGGTCTTCTTCGTCCAATTCCAAGCAACCCAATGCCTGAGCGCTGTCGGTATCGCCGACGATTAAATCGCGCAAGAGCAGGGTAGGCAGGATATCCAAGGGCATCACGCGCTCGTAAGTGCCGATCGGTACCATGGCGCGGTCGCCGCCGTTGACGGCTGTGTTGAACTTGAAGAGTTTGTTTTTCAGGAAATGGCCGAGGGTTGTGCGCGTGATGGAGTATTTGTCCGGTTGTGGCGCAACCCAGCCGAACAGCTCTTTGCTGCGGCCTTCTTCGATAACGGAAATCTGATTGTGGTAGCGGCCGAGGTAATCGTGCGCGCCTTGTGCGATCGCGCCGTTTAATACTGAGCCGGAAATCACGCGGTTGTCTGCGTCAACCAATTCGCCCGTAGTAATTTGCGATACTTTCGCACCCAAAACGGTACGCAAGAGGCGCGGTTTGTTGACTTGAGAGCCGCCCAAGGCAATTACGCGCTCGGTGTTCAGACGGCCTGTTGTAAACAAACGGCCAATGGCAATCACATCTTGATAATTGATGGTCCAAACGGTTTTGTTCGCACCAACTGGCTCGATGAAATGAATGTGCGTGCCACTCAAACCGGCAGGGTGCGGACCGCCAAATTCATGTGTTTCGATGTTGGCAGCGTTTTCAGACGGCACATCTGCGCCGGCTGCTTTACACACATGGATTTTACGCTCGGTCAGGCGGCTTAATACCAATAGGCCGCGTTTGAAGTCCTCGGCGGCTTCTTTGATAATGACCGTAGGGTCGGCAGCCAGCGGATTGGTGTCCATCGCATTGACGAAGATGGCGAACGGCTCGGCATCGACGGCAGGGATTTTGCTGAACGGACGGGTGCGCAGCGCAGTCCACAAACCGGATTGAATCAGGTTGCGGCGCACTTCTTCGCTGCTCAATTTTGCCAGCGCTTCAGGTGCGTAGCGTTCGAACTCGATTTCGTCGTTGCCTTCAACGGCAATCACGACTGACTGAAGTACGCGCTTTTCGCCACGGTGAATCGCGGCGATTTTGCCTGAAGCCGGAGCAGTAAATACTACGCCCGGATTCTTTTTGTCTTCAAACAGCACTTGGCCTTTTTTGACGGCTTCGCCTTCCTTGATTTTCATCGAGGGGCGCATGCCGACATATTCTTCGCCAAGCAACGCGACTTCGGTAATGGCCGGGCCGTCATAAATGACTTGCTCCGGTCTGCCTGCGATAGGTAGGTCTAAGCCTTTTTTTATCTTAATCATAAGGATGCGTTACTTTTTGGTGGGTTGAGATTCGGATGTCGGATTGTTTTTTCAGACGGCATGTAATGCTTTGAAACAAAGGATGGGCCGTCTGAAAAAAGCAGAGGTTTGCTATAAAAACAACGAATAAACACAAACAACAAAGCTTTAGATTTTATCAGGTATAGGCTGTTTTATGTCAGTTTTACGCTTATTTTTACGGGAAAAGTGGGAAAAAAGTAGGAATATGTAATCGAGTGTTAAGAGAAATAATTTTTAACTGATTGATATTTAAACGCTATGTTTGATGATGTAGCTGAAAATAAAAGGCCGTCTGAATTTCAGACGGCCTCTAAGTTTAAAAGAGCTGCCAAACGAAGAAAATCATCGTATGCAGGGCAAACAGCGGTACCAATACAATCACCGACCATGCCATGTAGCCGAAGAAGGAAGGCATCGGTACTCCGCGTTGTTCGGCAATGGCTTTGACCATGAAGTTCGGCGCATTACCGATATAAGTGAGCGCACCCATAAATACGGAACCCATGGATACTGCCAGCAGCGAATGGAACAGATGGCCTGTCATCAAGGCTTGGGCATCGCCACCGGCCATATTGAAGAACACCAAATAAGTCGGCGCGTTATCCAAGAATGCCGACAAAATGCCGCTCATCCAGAAATACATCACATTAATCGGATTGCCTGCCGAGTCGTGAACCAGAGAAACAACGGAAGCCAATGCACCTGTTTCGCCGGCTTTCAAAATTGCCAAGACGGGGGAAATGGTAATGAAAATACCCAAAAACAGTTTGCCCACTTCGGCAATCGGCTCGAAGTTGAACTCATTGCCTGCGCGTACCTGTTTGGGCGTGATAATCCAAGATACGGCGGTCAAAGCCAGCAAAATGCCATCGCGCATCAGGTTTTGCAAAGCGTAATGGCTGCCCAAGATTTCAAAGCCCGGATGATTTGGTTTCCACAAACCGGACAGCAAAACCGCACCGACTACGCCGGCCAGTAACAGGAAATTCCATTTGCCGTAAATTTTGATTTTTTCTTCTTTATCGGAAGGAGCGGGAGCAAGGTGCTCGCTTTGTTCACGGTTGAAGTGTTGGCTGTCGATGATGTAGAAAACGGCTAGCAAAATCACAGAACTGATTAATACAGGCATCAGCATGTGTTTGACCGTCCACATGAAATCTACGCCTTTCAGGAATCCTAAGAACAGCGGAGGATCACCTAAAGGAGTCAGACCGCCGCCGATATTTGCTACCAAGAAAATGAAGAAAATCACGATGTGAACGCGGTAGTGGCGTTTATGGTTGGCTTTCAAAAGCGGACGAATCATCAACATCGCCGCGCCTGTTGTCCCCATGATGGAAGACAAAGCCGTGCCGACTGCCAACAGGGTTGTATTCAATTTAGGTGAGCCGTGCAAATCGCCGCTGACAAAAATACCGCCTGAAATGGTATAGAGCGCTAAAAGCAGCAGGATAAAGGGGATATATTCTTCAACCAACGCATGGGCAACGGTATGTACGCCGGCTCCGAAACCAAAGGTGATGATAAACGGCGTTAAAAACAGCAGCGTCCAAAACGCTGTAATTTTGCCGAAGTGGTGGTGCCAAATATGGGAGAAAAACAGAGGTCCGAGTGCAATGGACAAGAGAATCAGTGCAAACGGCAGACCCCAAAGCAGGCTTGCGGATGAGCCGTCAAAATCGGATGCCGCAGCAGGAAAGGCGGCAAGAAGCAGTAAAAATGAGAGAGAGCGCATAGTATTTCCTTTTTATTCTGTTGCACCGTGAGGAACTTCGTTGAGAAAGCACGGCGGTGAAATATTCAGGCCGTCTGAAAATATCCAGACGAACTGCGCGGTTGTGTCAGGGGAAAGTATAACGCAAAGCAAGTGTTAAGGGACGGTTTAGAGTGTTGGAATCAAAAGAAATGTTGATACAAATAAAGGAATCAAAATGAGTAGAATAGTTGGAGGTAGTAAAAAAATGGTTTTGAAACAGGAGTTTGAAATATCGGAAATAATGCTATCGAAAAAATACTTTGAATTAATTTTAGCTAAAATTTACATTTAATTGAATAAATGGAGGCCGTCTGAAAAATGAGGGTCGAATAGGGTGTTTTGGTTCTTACTGATTGTTTTGATGGATAAATTGGGTATGAAAATAAAAAACAGGTAAGCGAAAATGCCCACCTGTTTTATTTTATGCCTCCGGCCGTAACCACATCCACACTGCCACGCAGCTACAGAAGATTGATGAAACGGCACCAATCCACCAGCGTTCTGGAAATTGCCAAAACATAAAAAGGCAAGAAATGGCCATCATGCCGATAGCGAAGAACTTTGCCTTGCGTGGCACAGCGCCGTTGTTTTCCCAGTTTTGTATGATCGGACCAAAGTGGCGGTGATGATACAGCCAATTGTGAAAGCGCGGAGAAGCTTTTGCCCAGCAGGCGGCGGTCAATAAAATGAAAGGCGTAGTCGGCAGTAATGGCAGGAAAATGCCGATAATGCCCAAGACGAGCGACAATGCGCCGCAAAAAATCAATAAATAGCGAACCATCTTCCCATCACCAATTATTTGTTTTCAGATGGCTTGTGATGTGGAAATGGACAACGTGGAATGTCTAACTTATCCCAGCCCTCATGCCCCATTTTTTCCAGCAGTGCGATATTGCGGTCGAAAATTGCCGAGGCATCGGGAAATGCTTCAGCCGCTTTGGCAATACTGTCTTCACGAATCAAGTGCAAAGTCGGATAGGGTGAGCGATTGGTGTAGTTGCTGATGTCGTCGGCTTCAGTGCCTTCAAATTGGAAATCGGGATGGAACGGTGCAATTTGGACAATGCCTTCCAATTCGTTTTCTACAACGGCATCGTCGGCAATTTCCAGCATTTGGTTGAAGGTTTCAAAATCAGGGAATAGCGTTGGATGAACCAGTAAAGTGGTTTCCAATTCTGAAGCGGGTGTATTGCCCAGAAGCTGCAATTCACGATCCAAGTCCTCAAGGAAACCGTCTAAATGACGGGCTTCGCTGACAACGATGCGAACCAGGTTTTTAACGTGCGGCGCTTTGGCAAACGGGCAGAGATTCAGCCCGATAACGGCTTTTTCCAGCCATTGTTTGGTATGTTCTGAAACAGTATCGATATCGAGATGGGTGGTGTTAGTCATAGTAAAAGCTTATGTGAATTATTCTTAAAAAGAATACAAGTGTATGGATGTGAAAGCAAACCATTGGAATTTAAAAGGCCGTCTGAACAACAGACGGCCTTTATCAGTTTCAAATCATCAATCCTGAACCAAATGAACCAAAGGCAGAGCGGTCGTGTTTTTAATTTCTTTCAACACAAAACTCGATTGCGCATCTTGCACGCCGTGGTGTGAAAGCAGCGTGTCCAAAACAAAATGGGAAAATGCGTTCATATCGGTAAAAAAGGCATGGAGCAGATAGTCGGTTTCACCCGTTAAAGCAAAGCAGCTCAATACTTCAGGCCAAGCGCGGACAGATTCGGAAAAATCCTCGCGCGCATCTTTTGCCTTGCTAATCGATACACGGATAAAAGCCTGCAAACCCAAGCCCAAAGATACGGGAGAAAGCTGGGCGGCGTATTTTTGAATGATGCCCGCATCTTCAAGCTGTTTGAGACGGCGCAGGCAGGGAGAAGGGGAGAGCGCCACTTTTTCAGAAAGCTCAACATTGCTCAACCGCCCATTTTCCTGCAAAACCTGCAGAATCTTTAAATCCGTTTTATCCAAGTTTAGATGAGGCATGATGGTTCTCCCAATGTAGACAATGTATGTTTTGAAAATGAAAAATGCTTAAAAATAAAGACTTGTATGGTTAAATTATATATTGAGTTCAGATGTGCGACAAATTGTCTTATAAGGAGTGTTGCGAATTTGTTTTATGTAGTTGTGAAAAGATGAAGGCCGTCTGAAACTAATCAAGATTAAAGTTTTATGTCATATTAGGATTAGATATAAAGAGGCCGTCTGAAAATGATTTCAGACGGCATTTATTTTCGTAATGTGATGATTCAGGCTCTTAATGACCTTGTTTTGGAGAGTTTTGTTCTTTTGCTTTGATTCGTTTTCCGCGTTTGTATTTGGCTTTGTTTGGGGTGTTTTCTTCGCAATGTATTTTTGTGTTTTTCTTAAGGTATATGCTTGGTCGTTATCCGTTTGAGTTGTCTCGGCACATGGCGGGAATCATCATCGGATCCAGTGTTCCGCCGCATTGCCAGTTAAACAACCAAGTCGAGTCATTGTTAATTCGATAAGGAGTCAGGGTCAGGACTTTGCCTTTGTTCTGCCCTTTATCGAAAGGAATGCTGATTTTGCCTGTATCTGCTTCTACAGTTACGCCACCGTTTTGGATGTATGTACCGCCGATGCGTTGAGCGGTAACGCCGATTGAGCCTTGTTTACTGACATCCTCTGCATTGGGCAGGCGATTATTTACCGCTGAGGCAATGCTGATTTCGGTTTTCAGGTCGTCGGCAAGGTATAGTGCTTCGGAGGCTTGCGCCCTACCGATATAGTTTTGGTAAGTGGGTATGGCGACAACAACCAGAATACCGAGGATGGCGATCACTATCATCAGCTCAATCAGGGTAAAACCTTTTTGGGCTTGAAATGGGGTATTCATTTGAGTGTATCGTTTTCAGGTTTTTTTATTTTTATAAAGCAAATCCCATAATTGCCTTATGGGATTTGCTTTTATTTAGACTGCAATACCAATATTAGCGGCAGTTAGCAGGAACGTGTTTAGGTTCGCCACCAGTAAATTTACAACTCCAACTCAAAGGAGCTTCTGAATCTGAGGTACCTGCTGTGGCACCATTTTGACTTGGGGTCAATGTGAATACTGGATTTTCTGTTGCACCAGTGGCTTGGGTGGTAACTGTAATTACCCCACCATTTGCAATGTCAATACTCTTAACATATTTAGTTGGTACAAATTTGTAGCCTGTATTACCCATTTTGGCTTTATCAGTTGTACCAGTAGTATAGGCTGTAACACTACTTAAGCCATCAAGAGCAGCAGCTGTTTCGGCTACAGCTAATTTAGCAGGTTCAGCTAATCCCAAGCCTTCAGATACTTTGGCGCGGATAGTGTAGTCTTGGTACGCAGGCAGAGCGATTACGGCCAAGATGCCCAAGATGGCGATAACGATCATCAATTCGATCAGGGTGAAACCTTTTTGGATTGCTTTCATTGATTAAAACTCCAGTTTGAAAGTGTGAATAATTATGTTTAAGTAAAAAGTCCGTAATGTGCTTGGCACTATGTATTATGAGTAAACCATAAAGTAAGAAGGAATATACAGCTTCCGTCGGGCTTGCTGCTTTGAGGCTTGGGCCTTATCGGACGTGTTGTTTCAAGCAGTCGGTGTGCCAAGTGCGCAAAACTGATTAAAAAAATTATTTTTTATTTTTTGTTTATTGTTTTTATTGGAATTATTTTTTGATTTTTAAGTTTTGTGTGGTTTTGTTTGAAAGTTTCAGAATTTTAGGGAAATTGGGTGGTTGACGTTTTTTGTCAGTTTTGTGTTTTTTGTGACAGGGAAGGGAGACAAGTTTGGGTGTGTGACGTTTTGTCAGAATTTAGTTTGATTTAATAATATGTTAATTGATTTAGATGGGCGGTATTTTTATGGATTAATCGGTAAGTTTAATATTTTGTGATTTTATTTTTTTGTTTTTTATAGGTTTTATTTTGTATGCGTATTTTGTTTGAATATGAATGGGGAAAAGATTTGGAAGGAAGGATTTTTAAAGAGGGTTTGGTGTAATAGGTGAATGAAATTTTGTTGTTGGAATTATATTCATATGGGTTATGATTTTAGAATGTAGTTTTATGTCATAGTAAAGGTCTGATTTTGAATTTTAAGGCTTTGGATTTCTTGAGTGTTTGAGAAGGGTATATTTAGGATGTTTATATATTTGGATGTGATTAGGGTGAGCAAAAAATGCTCACCCTATGTTTTTAAGATGTTCAGACGGCCTTTATGGGGTCAAGACTTCGATCAATGCTTGTTTTAGGGTGTTTTGGGTTTGCGGGTCTTGCAGGGATGGGCTGTAGGTAATGAAGCTGTCCTCAATGCGCTGATCCAAGGTGGTGATTTTGGCGTAGCGCAGGCTGATGTTGTGTGCGAAGAAGGTCTCGGCGATGTCGGCGAGGAGGTGGGGGCGGTTGACGGCGGTGATGTCTATGGTGTGCCAGCCGGGATAATCTTCTTCGGGGGTGATGATTACGGTAGGCGGAATGGGGATGTGGCGGATGCGGCGGCTGATGTGTGGGCGGCCGCTTTGTTTTTGGACGGTGGTATTGCCGTGGATGAAGCTGTTGAGTTCGGCTTCGAGTGCGCTTTGGCGGTCGGGATATTCTTCGGGCGGGAGATTGTCGGGAAGTTGCAGGATAAAGGTGTCGAGGATGTAGTCGTGTTCGGTAATGAAGGCGCGGGCGGCTTGGATGTCGAAGCGGTGGCTGCTGAAGATGCGGCAGAGGCGTGCGAAGAGGCGGTCGCCATTGGGCATGAACACCATGACTTGAAGGCTGTTGCTTTGGGGAAGGATGCGGCTGCGGACGGCAGGACTTTGGGTGTCGTAGGCGAGGTTTGCGGTGTGCCAGAGGATTTCCCGTGTCTGATGGCGGACGTAGTATGCGCTGCCGAGGATGCGGCGGAGTTTTTGTTGGTTTTTGAGGGGAACGGCTGCGCGCGTGAGCTGGTCGGTCGAGGCTTGTTCGCGTCGGTTGGGGAGGCGTTCGGGATCGTGGTTTTTGCTGTTTAAAACGGCAGCGGTGCTGTGGTAGAGAGTTTGGAGCAGGCTGGCGCGCCATGTGTTCCAAAGTTTGGGGTTGGTGCCGCGGATGTCGGCAATGGTAAGCAGGTAGAGTGCATCGAGGTATTCGCGTGTGGGAATACGGCGGCAGAAGGCTTGAAGGACATGGGGATCTTGGATGTCTTCTTTTTGGGCAACGGTGGACATGAGCAGGTGGTTTTCAACCAGCCATGCGAGTAGGTGGCTTTCTTCTTCGGTGTAGTAGTGGTTGGCGGCGAATTGTTGTGCGTCTTTGATGCCTTCTTTTGCGTGATCGCCGCCACGGCCTTTAGCGATGTCGTGCAGCAGGGCGGCGGTGTAGAGGACATATGGTCGTGGATAGGCCTGCATGATGGCGCTGGCTTCGGGCATTTCGTGGCTGTGGGTTTCGATGGCGAGACGGCGCATATTGCGGACGACGGTCAGGATGTGGTCGTCTACGGGGTAAATATGGAAGAG
>NZ_JBQCVF010000034.1:0-15971 GCF_051962515.1 Neisseria sp. P0009.S007
TTATTGTTGCCGGTATTGCTTGGCAGAACTGGGGTTTCGTCTGATTCTTCACGGGCTGGCGCATTGCCGCTCTCGGTGCGGCGGCGGTTTTCATTCGGAACCGCGCGACGGGCAGGTTGAGCGGGACGTGGTGCAACGCCACTGTTGTCCAAGGCCAGGTCGGAGCTGGTGGTCATGCGTTCGCGCATGTACACTTCGCCGCCGTTTGCAACCACGCCTTCAGGTGCTTTCATCGGTTTGACACTGGTGCCTTTCAGGGCAAAGCGCATGTATTCTACCCATACCGGTACGGCGATTGTACCACCGTAACCTGCACGACCCATGCTGCGCGGTTTGTCAAAGCCGATATAGACGGCAGTTACAACGCTAGGGTTGAAGCCGACAAACCATGCGTCTTTGTTGTCGTTGGTAGTACCGGTTTTACCGGCGATGTCGGCGCGGCCAAGTGCGGCTGCACCGCGTGCGGTACCAACACGGACAACGTCTTGCATGATTTTGTACATGATGTAGGCGTTGCGCGGGTCAATGGCCTGAGGTGCGTTTTCACCGGCTACCAAAGGTTGCATTTGCGCTCTCAGACGGCCTTGGCTATCGTAGATTTTGTCGATGACGTGGGCGGACACTTTGTAACCGCCGTTGGCAAAGACGCTGTAACCTTCTGCAATACGCAACGGCGTGGTTTCGCCTGTACCCAAAGCCATAGACAGGCTGGCAGGAATTTCAGATGGCTTGAAGCCGAAGCGTTGGATGTATTGTTGCGCGTAACCGATACCGATAGACATCAGGATGCGGATGGACACCATGTTTTTTGACGCGGTCAAAGCCTGGCGCAGCGTGATGTAACCGGAATAGCGGCCGTCTGAATTTTTCGGGTTCCACGCTTTACCGTTAGCACCTTTGCCCGGCAGGGAAATCGGCGCATCGTTAATCATGGTGGAAGCAGTCATGCCTTTTGCCAAAGCGGCGGAATAAACGAACGGTTTGAACGTCGAGCCGGGTTGGCGCATGGCTTGAGTTGCGCGGTTGAAGGTTTTGCTGTGGTAGTCATAGCCGCCGACCAATGCACGGACTGCACCGGTTTTCGCATCTAAAGACACCAATGCGCCTTGCAACAAAGGCTCTTGAACGACGGTAAAGGTATCGCCGCTGCCTTTAACGCGAATGACGGAGCCGCGACGGATGCGGTCATCACCCATTTTTTCGTTGTTGACGGCACGGGCGGCAAAGCCTAAAGCGTGGCTGTTCAGCGTGACTTTACGGCCGCTCGGCAATTGAATCTGTACACCTTTGCGGGAGGCTTCCAATACAACCGCCGGAATCATTTTATCGACGGTGTAAAGTGTAGAAAGGTATTGGCTGACGGTTTCTTCTACGTTGTCGCTTTTGCTCAGGTCGATGTAGTTTTCTGCACCGCGGTAGCTGCTGCCGCGGTCGAAATTGCGCAGGACTTTACGCAGGGCCTCGGTGGCCACGCGCTGGTGTGCGGTGTCGACGGTGGTATATACCTTGAAGCCTTGAGTGTAGGCATCTTCGCCGTATTTCTCAAACAGCTCTTGACGCACCATTTCGGCAACGTACAGGGCGCTTTGATCGATGTTTTGTACAAAACGCTCGTAATGCAACTCTTCTTTCAAAGCCTGATCGCGTTGCTGCAGGGTAATCATGCCTTCTTCCAGCATATTGTTCAGAATATAAGCCTGACGCAGTTTGGCGCGTTCAGGATTTACAATCGGATTGTAGGCGGAAGGGGCTTTGGGCAAGCCGGCCAACATGGCGGCTTCGGCCAATGTTAACTCGTTAACATTTTTGTTGAAATAAATTTGGGCTGCAGATGCAAAACCATAAGCGCGTTGACCCAAATAGATTTGGTTGAAGTACAGCTCCAAAATCTTGTCTTTGCTCAAAGACTGCTCGATTTTGTAGGCCAACAGGGCTTCGTTGAATTTACGGGTGAACGAACGCTCGCTGCTCAGGTAGAAGTTTTTAGCAACCTGTTGCGTAATCGTACTGGCACCGGATTGGACGCCGCCGGCCATGACGTTGCCGATCGCGGCGCGCGCCACACCCCAAACGTCCACGCCCCAGTGGTCGTAGAAGCGTTTGTCTTCGGCGGCAATCACGGCATTTTTCAAAACTTTGGGAAAGTCACCGATTTTGGTGAATTCACGCCGTTGCTCGCCGTAAACGCCAATCACTTGGCCGTCTGAAGAATAAATCGTCAGCGGCATTTTGGGTTTGTAGTGTTGTAAAGTGTCCAAAGACGGCAGTTTCGGATAGGTGACCAAAATTGCAATTGCAATCAGCCCCACGCCGAAAAGAGCCAGTCCCAATAAGAGACCCAGGCAGGTCGTTATAATCTTTTTAATCATGACTAAGTAATAATTTGCCATTAATGGCGATAAATAAAGTAAAATGGGAAACGATTTCTATCAGCCACAGTTAATACTGTGCAAAGAATAAGAAGTCCTTTACGGATAACGAAACAGTTACTCACTCCTAAATGATACAGGGAAGTCAAATCATGCGCTTATTTAAAAGCACGAAAGATACCAAAACAGGCAAGGCTTCTAGTGGATTGAACAACCGCTCTGCCATCGGTGTCGATATCAGCCAACATGCCATTAAGATGGTACAACTGACAGGCCGTAGTTTAAACCAAATTCAGCTGGAAAAATACGTTATTACCAAATTGCCTAAAAATATTGTCAAAGGCAACAAAATTCAAGACTACGATCAGCTTGCTACTTACATCCAACATACTTACACACAATTACGCAGTTCTTGCAAAAATATTGTTGCGGCCGTGCCACAAAATTTGGCGACAGTCGAGCAAATTATTTACAACCCGCGTGATACCGATTTGGACTTGGAAGAGTTTGTCGAAGCGGAAGTCGGCCAATTTGCGCCTATTGAAGAAATGAACTACGACTTTCAAGCCGAAGAAGTCGGTTCAGGCCAGCATGTTTTAGCTGTTGCCGCCAAAAAAGACGATGTCGAGCCACGCATTGAAATGTTTGAGAATGCGGGCTTGCCTTTGTCCGCTTTGGATTTAGACTTGCTGGCGCAACGCAATGCCTTTGTTCATTGGATGAATACGCATGCTCCCGAAATGGCAGATGAAAAAGTTGCCGTGTTTGGCATTCATGCGACGCAAATGTATGCCCTGATCCTGCAAAACGGCCGTATCCTCTACAAACAAGAAACGCCGGTCAGTACAGAGCAGCTCAATCAGCTGATTCAGCGTACTTATCAGGTAACTGAAGAAAAAGCCGCACAAATGATGGCTTCCCAAAACAAGCCTTCCGACTACCAGTCTCAGATTGCCGACCGTTTTAATGTGCAGGTTGCACAAGAAGTTCAGCGTGTTTTGCAATTTTACTATACCACGCAAGCCACTGATTCCTTCTCTAATATCAAACACATCCTGCTGACCGGCTTTACTGCGCAGCAGGCAGGTTTGGCGGAAAGCATTTTCTCGCAAACCAATACGGCAACAGAATATCTGCATCCGATTTCATATGTGGAACGCAGTGCAAAAGTAGAATTGCCGCAGCTTCAAATTGATGCGCCGTCACTGACCTTGGCGTTCGGATTGGCATTAAGGGGACTTTGAGAACATGATTGAATTAACCAGAATCAACCTTCTCCCGTATCGGGAAGAGATTAAACAGCGCAAGCAGCAGCAATTCAAAGTATTGATGCTTGGCTCTTTTGCCGTGGGTTTGGGCTTGGCGGCCGCAACCTATCTCGGTATTGACAACGCCATCAGCAATCAAGAAGGGCGCAACAACTTCCTGCAAACCGAAATCGACCGACTCGATAGGGAATTGGGCGAAATCGATAAACTTCAGCAAGAAAAAGAAGCCTTCTTGGCTAAAAAGCTGAAAGTGGAAGAATTGCAGGAAAAACGCTATCAAGCGGCCTATATCCTTGATTCTTTGAATACGCTTACGCCCGATAATACTTATTTGACCGCATTGGAAGCCGAAAGCCCGACCAGCTATAAAATCAGCGGCCATGCCATCAGCGACAATAAAATTGCCGTTATGATGCGCTCCCTGCCGAGTACAGGTATTTTCTTGCAGCCTGAATTGTTGAGCATTAAAAAAGTAGATAACTACCAAGAATTTACTTTGAAATCTTCAATCAACCAGGTGAGTACGCCGGCTCCTGCACCGACTGCCCAAAGCAGCGGTGAAGTGGCCGAACCTGTGGCCGAACCTGCTCCGGAGGCTCAATAATGGCATCTAAAAACCTAAAACAATTGGACGTACAAAACCTGTACCTGCTCAATATGCCTTCAAAACTTTTGCTGGCAGGTTTATTGATTGTTGGTATGTTGGCTTTGGGCTACGTCGGCGTATTTAAAGATCAGATTGAAACTTTGAATACGCAGGAAGCCAAAGAAGATGAGCTGAAGGAAACCTTTACGCGTAAAAGCATTCAGGCCGCAAGTTTAAACAATTTGAAGGCCGAATTGGCTTCGATTCGTTCTGCATTCGACGTTTTGTTGAAACAATTGCCGACCGACGCGGAAATTCCGAACCTGATTCAAGAGCTGCATCAGGCAGGTTCGACCAACGGCTTGCGTTTGGACAGCGTTGCACCGCTTCAACCTGAAAACGATGGCCCGATTCAAAAACTGCCGTATCAGATTTCTATTACAGGCAAATACGCTCAAATCAGCCAGTTTACCCGTGACGTAGGCGATTTATCGCGCATTATTACGCTGGATTCTTTGAAGCTCGTAAACGCAGGCGAGGATAAAGAAGGCAAAGGCAATAAAGGCGAATTGACACTGAGCGCGATTGCGACGACTTACAAAGCCCGTCCTGCTGAAGAGATTGCCGCTGAATTGGCTGCGCAACAGGCGCAGGAAGAAGGCAAATCTGCCGAGAATGAGCAAAAATAAAAGAATAGGGAAATCATGAAAAAAATCATCTTACTCTTAAGTCTTCTTCCCTTGGCAGCCTGCACGCAAAGCTATGAAGATTTGACTCAATGGATGACGCAAACCCGTCAGGAAGCGAAATCCAAGATTATTCCGTTTGAAGAGCCGACGGTTACATTGCCCAAGCCGTATAACCCTCCAAATTTTAAAGGCTTGAATGCGTTTGATTCACGCCGTCTGGATACTGCCCCTAAAGGCGGTAATGCGCCGGATGTAAACCGTCCGAAAGAAACCTTGGAAGCCTTCAGTTTGGAAAATATGGCTTTTGTCGGAACGCTGCAAAGCGGCGGCAAGGTTTCCGGATTTATCAAAGTCAACGACCATGTTTATACCGTTTATCCCGGAAACTACATCGGTCAGAATTACGGCAGAATCCAAAGTATTACTGAAGATAAAATTATCCTGACCGAGCAAGTTGAAGACAGCTACGGCAACTGGGTGTACCGGAAGGCCGAATTGCCGTTGAGCAGCAAAGAGGCAGATTCTTCCGATAGCTCAGATAGTTCGAATTCAAATTAATTTAGGGGTCTCACTCGATTATGAAAACCAAGCACATGACAAAATTATTTGCCGGCTTCAGCGTTGCCCTCGCTGTTCAGACGGCCTTTGCAGGCAATATTACCGATATCAACGTTTCCACTTTGCCTGACAACCAAAAAATCATCAAAATCCGTTTCGACAAAGACGTCACCACACCTCATGGTTTTGTAACATCTACTCCGGCGCGTATTGCATTGGATTTTGCCAACACCAATATCCGTTTGCCCCAGCCTGTTTTGGAATATGCCGACCCCTTGCTGAATCAAATTACTGCGGCACAAAACAACGACCGCGCACGCGTGGTTTTGGGTTTGAACAAAATCAGCCAATACAATACTGAAATTCGCGGCAACGAAGTTTGGGTATTCGTAAACGAATCTACTGACCAAACCAATGCGGCCGTTGTAAATGAACGTGCGGCTACACCGTCTACCGCGCGCGCTACTCAGGCTTATCAAGCCGTTTCTGCTGCCAATATCGATTTCCGCAAAGGCGCACGCAATTCCGGCATTATTGAATTGTCTGCCCCGGGTTTCAGCGGACAGCCGGACATCAAACAGCAACGTGACCGCGTCGTTGTTACCTTGAAAAACCATACACTGCCGACACAAGCGCAACGCAGTTTGGATGTAGCTGACTTCAATACGCCTGTACAAAACGTTACGCTCAAACGTATCGGCAATTCTACCCAGCTCATTATCCGCAACAATAATGCGAATTGGGACATCAATACCAAAGCCTCTTCCGGCCGTTTTGTATTTGAAGTATCGCCTAAAGTCGCCAATACCGAATCCGGCGGCTTGAACCAAAATGCAAACAAATCGTTTAAAGGCCGTAAAATTTCTTTGGACTTCCAAGATGTAGAAGTCCGTACCATTTTGCAGATTTTGGCGAAAGAGTCCGGCGTGAATATTGTTGCCAGCGATACCGTCAAAGGCACCATGACTTTGTCCCTGAAAGATGTACCTTGGGATCAGGCTTTGGACTTGGTCATGCAGGCGCGTAATTTGGATATGCGCCGTCAAGGCAATATCATCAATATCGCCCCCCGCGATGAATTGTTGGCAAAAGACAAAGCCTTCTTGCAGGCTGAAAAAGAGATTGCCGAATTGGGTCCGCTGTATTCTCAAACCTTCCAGTTGAAATACAAAAACGTGGAAGAATTCCGCAAAATTTTGCGTTTGGAAGAATACGACAGCAATAATTCCAATACCCGCAATACTCTGTTGAGCAACCGAGGTAGCGCCTTAATCGATCCGGCCACCAATACGCTGATCGTAACCGACAACCGCGGCGTGATTGAGAAATTCCGCAAACTGATTGATGAATTGGACGTTCCGACCCGTCAAGTGATGGTTGAAGCGCGCATTGTCGAAGCAGAAGATACCTTCTTCCGCAATTTGGGCGTTAAATTCGGTTCCGGTGGTGCGAGCGGCCGTACGGCATGGGGCAGCAACTGGAGCAATGCGCAAGCCAACCATAACACCAATGCTTCGTTTAACCGTGGTGATGTCGGCTATCCTACTTGGTCTTTGGATCCGAACGTCAGCCTGCCGACCGCAGCCGCAGTCAACAGCATTGCTCTGGTGCGTGCGTTCTCGTCCGGCGCATTGGGTTTGGAAATCAGCGCGTCTGAAGAACAAGGTAAGAGCAAAACCATTTCCAATCCGCGCGTGCTGACACAAGACCGTAAAGAAGCCAAAATTGAATCTGGTACGGAAATCCCTTACCAAGAGGCATCTTCCAGCGGTGCGACTTCGATTACCTTCAAGAAAGCCGTTTTGGGCTTGACCGTAACGCCGAACATTACGCCTGACGGTCAAATCATCATGACTGTGAAGATTAATCGCGATACCCCGATCGACTGTACCGTAGATTCTCTGACAACCAAGTGTATCAACACCAAACACTTGAATACCCAAGCCATGGTTGAAGATGGCGGTACGCTGATTGTCGGCGGTATTTACGAAGAAGAAAGCACCAACGCAGTGAACAAAGTCCCCGTTTTGGGCGATATTCCTGTTGTCGGCAATTTGTTCAAATCACGCGGCAAGCGTGAAAACCGCCGTGAGCTGTTGATTTTTATCACGCCGCGCATTATGGATAATGTGGGTAACAATCTGCGTTATTGATTTTAGAATGACAAACAGGCATATCTGCAAAGGTATGCCTGTTTTCGTTTTCAGACGGCCTTTCGTTTCAGACCGTCTGAAAAACCACGAACTTTTCCAAGAAACCGCCATATCGTATAAAATGACCCTCATGGAAAAAATCAACGGCAATTTAATTTTAATCGGGCTGATGGGCGCGGGCAAAACCACTTTGGGCAAGCAGCTTGCCCAAATGTTTGAATGCCCGTTTTACGACAGCGACTACGAAATCTGCACTTCATCGGGCGTATCCATTCCGACCATTTTTGAGATGGAAGGGGAAGAAGGCTTCCGCAACCGCGAAACCAATATGCTGAAGAAGCTCGCTTCCCGGCGCAACATCGTTTTATCGACCGGTGGCGGCTCCGTGTTGCGTAGTGAAAACAGACAGATTTTGTGCCAAAACGGCACGGTTGTTTATTTGCATGCCAGCCCCGAAACCTTGCTGGAGCGTACCCGTTACGACAGCAACCGGCCGCTGTTGCAAGTTGCCAATCCTTTGGGCAAACTGCAAGAGCTGTATGACCAACGCGATATGCTGTACCGTCAAACCGCCCATCTCGTCATCGAATCCGACAGCTGTCACAAAACGCTCAAACGCCTGATACAGGCTTTAGGCGAATAAATACGCTTTGCAAAGGAATACTATGCGCACACTGACTGTCCAAACCCCGTCCCATCAATACCCCATCTTTATCGGGCATAAGCTGATTGAGCAGGCCGATATGCTGCTTCAGCCCTATCTAGGTAAAAAAGCAGCCATTATTACCAACGAAACCGTTGCGCCGCTTTATCTCAAACAGCTTCAGACGGCCTTAGACAGACTGGGCGTGCCGCATTTCAGCATTATCCTTCCCGACGGCGAAGAATATAAAAACTGGCAGACGCTCAACCTGATTTACGATGGCCTGATGCAAAACCGTGCCGAACGCAAAACCACTTTAATCGCTTTGGGCGGCGGCGTGATAGGCGATATGGTCGGTTTTGCCGCGGCGACTTATCAGCGTGGCGCACCTTTTATCCAAGTACCGACCACATTGCTCAGCCAGGTCGATTCCTCGGTCGGCGGTAAAACCGCCATCAACCATCCGCTCGGTAAAAACATGATTGGCGCGTTTTACCAGCCGCAAGCCGTTTTGGCCGATTTGACCGCCTTGCAAACGCTGCCGCAACGCGAACTTTCCGCAGGCATGGCCGAAGTCATCAAATACGGCGCATTGGGCGATGCCGAATTTTTTGCCTGGTTGGAAGAAAATATGGCCGACCTGATGGCGCAACATCAAGAAAAAATGGCGGAAGCCGTTTACCATTGCTGCAAAATGAAGGCCGATATTGTTGCCCAAGACGAAACCGAGCAGGGCATCCGCGCATGGCTTAATCTCGGCCACACTTTCGGCCATGCCATCGAAGCCGAAATGGGCTACGGCGTATGGCTGCACGGAGAAGCCGTTGCCGCCGGTTGCGTCCTCGCTTCCCGTTTGTCGCAAATCTTGGGCAAAACCCGACAGGCCGACACCGACCGCATTGCCGCTTTAATGGAAGCCGCTTCCCTCCCGTCTGCGCCGCCCGTTTTCTCCTTTGAAAAATGGATTGAACACATGAGCCACGACAAAAAAGTCAGCAGCGGCATCATGCGTTTTGTCGGTTTGGAATACTTGGGCAAAGCCAATATTACCGAAATTACCGATATGGAAATCCTCCGCCAAACCTTGCAACCGTATTTGTGAGGAATGAAGTAGGTTTGCTTCAAAATATAAAAAGGCCGTCTGAAAGTCATTTTCAGACGGCCTTTGGTTTTAAAACGTTTTCATTTATCGGATTAAAGCTAGATAAACCAATTTGGGCGGGTCAATTATTTAAAGCATCTTTTTATCCAACTCGGCAATAATCAACAAGCCGCTGTCAAAGCGTCGGCTGTCGGCCAGTTTCAGACGGCCTTGATGGCGTTTGACAATGGTGTCTGCGATGGACAGGCCAAGTCCGGTGCCTTGTTGTTCGGTGCCGAGAATACGGTAGAAAGGGTCGATAACGCGTTGGCGTTCGCTTGGGGGAATGCCGGGGCCGTTGTCTTCCACCCAGATGTTGAGGTATTCGGCGGTTTCGTCAAAGCCCAAATCGATGCGGCCGCCTTTGGGAGTATAGCGGATGGCGTTGTCGGTAAAGGTTTTGATGAGGGTGTAGATTTCGGTGTCATCGGCGTGGATTTGGCAGTCGTTTTCGACGGCGACGCCGATGTCTTGACCTTTGGCCAGCGCCAGCGGCATGAGTTCCTGCAAGACGCGGCGGAACTGGTTTTGCAGGCTGATCAGGGTTTTGGGGCGTTGGGTTTCGGGCGCTTGGGCGCGTGCGAGGGAGAGGAGTTGCTCGAGCAGGTGGCGGTTGCGCTGTATGCTTTGTTGCAACAGGGCGGACTGCTCGCGCGCTTCGGCGGACAGCTGCATATTGTTGAGCCTCTCTGCCTGAAGGGAAAGGGCGGTCATGGGGCTGCGCAATTCGTGTGCGGCATCGGCGATAAAGCGTTGCTGTTGGCGGACGTTTTCATCGGTACGTTGCAACAGGTTGTTGATGGCGACGACAAAGCCTTGGATTTCGCTGGGAATGTCTTGCGTGTCCATAGGCGAGAGGTCGTTGATTTGGCGCAGCTCCAAATCGTTGGACAGGGTTTTGACGGAACGCATGGTGCGGTGGGTAATCCAGACGGTGAGCAGGATAATCAGGGGCAGGGCGAGGAGCATGGGGAGGATGCTCTGCACGGCAGCCATTTCGGCCAGCTCTTCGCGGTAGTCGCTTTCCTGCATGACGGCAATGCGGCCTTGTTTGGTGGTGCGGGTATAAACGCGGTAGTAATCGTCGTCGTCATCAGACTGAATGGTGTGCAGGCCGTCTGAAATCTTCTCAGGCAGGCTGACAATGGGGTTGGGCGTATTGGGAAATTGAACGGAAATCTTGTTGTCGTTGTCGAGTGAGTGATTCTCGTCATCGGCATCGCTCGGGTCGAGATAGTTCGCGACTTGGCGCAACAGATCGTCTTGAACCTCTTGGGTCTCGTGATAAGTATCGTAATATGAAAATATGCCTGCAAGAATGGAGAGGGGCAGGAGCATACAGATCAGGGCGAGGCTGATCCGGACTTGCAGGGATTGTTTGATAGTGTGGATAAGGCGTTGCATGGTTTGTGTGTTGATATTGTTTTGGTTTTTCAGACGGCCTGGTTGTTTTGTGCAACCAGCCAGCCGACCCCGCGGACGTTTTGAATCGCTTCTTTGCCGAGTTTTTTGCGTAAGGCGTGAATCAGGAAGTCAACGGCGTTGCTTTCGACTTCTTCGCCCCAGCCGTAGATTTTGTCTTCCAAATCGCTGCGCGACAGAATCATGCCCGGACGCAGCAGCAGGGCTTGGAGGACGGCAAATTCTTTGTTGCTGAGCATGATGGCCTGTTCCTGCCCGACCACTTCTGCCTGATGGGTGGAAGGGTTGAGCATGATGATGCCGTTGGTTAGTAGCGTTTGCGCCTGTCCGCCGTGTCGGCGCAATACGGCGCGCATACGGGCTTGCAGCTCCGCCATGTCGAAGGGTTTGACGATGTAGTCGTCTGCGCCGCCGTCTAGGCCGTTGAGGCGGCTGTGCAAATCATCGCGCGCGGTCACGATTAAGACGGGAACGGTACAGCCGCCGTTGCGGATTTGCGCCAATACGTCCAAACCGTCTTTGCCGGGCAAACCCAAATCCAAAAGCAGCAAATCGTATGCCTGCGCCGCCACTGCTGCGGCAACTTCCGAACCGCGGCTGACCCAATCGACAGCGTAGCCGGTGTCTTTCAGGTTGGCACTGACGGCTTGGGCAATCATGGCATCGTCTTCAACCAATAATACGCGCATGGAAGTTCTCCGTGAGGATGGGTGGACAGTGATTATAACCGCACTCAATTAGTAAAAATTTAGGAGCTGTCTAAAAACTGATTTTTTGCAAAAGATGAGGCCGTCTGAAATTTCGTTTTTCAGACGGCCTGTATGCTTCAATCCCGATTATTTAGGGTTTTTCTCAATCAAGGCAACCAATTGGTCGATATAGCCTTGAACAAATCCGCGCGCGGATTCGATGAGCTGGCCGTTGTCGTCAAACAGGGTAGGCGAGTTGCCGAGAAACACTTCCGGTTGGCCGGTCAATGGCATATCGAAATACGAAAGGGCAAGGCGCAGATTTTTTTGCGCGCTATAACCGCCCATTTTACCGACAGAATGGCTGATGATGCCGGCCGGTGTTTTTTTCCAGGCAACATCGGCATTGGGTTTGGAGCCGATGTCGATGGCGTTTTTCAGGCAGGCGGGGACGGTACGGTTGTTTTCGGAAGTCACGAACAATACGCCGGCAGAGGCTTTGATGGTTTCACGGAACTCGGTATAGCTGGATGGAGTGGGGAAGTCGGTAACGGCAGGATCGTCGTAGTCGAAGTTGTATAAAGGCAAATGGCCGATTTCGACGATTTGCGCTTCGTAGCCTTCGGGGAACATGGGAATGACGTTTTGTGCGACTTTTCGTGCGAACGAGCCTTTACGCAGGCTGCCGACCAAGATGCTGACTTTCTTTGACATGTTTTTCTCCTGTTTAATAATAAAAATGAAAACAATTCTAAATTTTAGTGTTATCTGGGGAAGCGGTCAAGGTTTCAGACGGCCTGTCAAAATGGTTTATGCTAAAATAACGGTTTCGCTGATATTTCAAATTATTATGCACGCTTCTGATTCGCAAGAGGGTGAAACGGCACACGAATACTACGCCGACGATACCGACTTTCCTGCTAAAACCATTGTCGCCACCTTATTCATCGGCGCATTTTTCGGCTATCTCAACGACACGCTGTTGAATGTCGCGCTTACGCCGATTATGAAGGATTTTGGTGTCGATAAGACCACGGTTCAATGGCTGACAACGGGCTTTTTGCTGGTCATGGGGGCATTTACGCCGATTACGGCAGGCGTGATTCAATGGTTTGAAACGCGCAAAATGGTGCTGTTTACGCAGGCAACGTTTTTAGCAGGATCGCTGATTTGCGTGTTTGCACCGACGTTTGGCGTATTGGTGGTCGGTCGGATGGTGCAGGCAGTGTCTGCCGCGTTTTTTGTCCCGCTTCTGTTTAACGGTGTGTTGTCGATTTTCCCTCCCAACAGGCGCGGAACGGCGATGGGTGTGATTACCATGATGTTTACCGCCGCGCCTGCAATGGGGCCGACGCTGTCGGGCATCATCATCGACCATACGCATTGGCGCGTGCTGTTCGGTTTTACCGCGCCGTTTATGTTGGCGGCGATGGTGCTGGCGGGCAAATATTTAACGGTCAATTTGAGCAACATCAGCCGTCCGAAAATTGATATGTTGTCGGCTGTGCTGTCGATTGTGGGCTTCGGCGGGTTGGTTTATGCGAGCAGTAATTTTGCCCATATGCCGCTGCTGGAATTTATCCTGCTCTTTGCTGCTTCCGTTGTACTGGTGGGGTGGTTTGCGCGCCGGCAGTTCCGTTTGGCTACGCCGTTGTTGAACCTTCGTGCGTTTGAATACAAACAGTTCAGATATTGCGTTGTGATTTTGGCCGGTGCGATATTCCTGTTTTTGGGCTTGGAACTGATGGTGCCGATGTACACGCAGCAAGTGTTGATGCTGACCGGTACGGCAACTGGCCTGATCCTGATGCCTGCCAGTATTGCCCAAGCGGTTGCCGCGCCTTTGTTCGGCAAATTGTTGGACAAAAAGGGCGGACGCTTTGTCGTTTTGCCGGCAACAGTGATGCTGGTGGTGTCGTTGGCGGTATTGTGGCTGTTTTTGCGGATTGATACGCAAGTGGTGATGTTGACGGCGATGTTTACGCTGTTGGCGCTTTCCGTGTCTGCTTGTGTAACCGGCGAAACCCATGGTCTGAACGCGTTGCCGAAAATGCTCAATCCGCACGGTGCGGCGATTCTGACCACCATCAACCCGATTGCCGGTGCCATCGGCGCGGCGTTTTTTGTTGGTGCGACCAATATCGGCGAGAAACTTTCCAGCGCAGATATGCCGCAACAGGCAATGCTGGACGGTATCCATTTGGCGATGGGTTGCGCTTTGGTTGTCGGTGTTGTGGTCGTCATGTTTGCTTTACGTTTGAAAGCGCATCAGAAATAAAGAAAAAGGCCGTCTGAAACGTTCAGACGGCCTAAGCACCTCGTAAGAATTTATAAGATTTTGTAACACAATGAAGTTAAAATGTATTTTATCAATCGGCCTGATGATGGCGGTTTGTCCGTCATGGGCTTTGGATTTCGGGCGTATTCCTGAAAATGAGATTTCTGTTTATGTGCAGGAATTGGACAGCGGCAACGTGATTGCCGAACACCGTGCCAATGAATTGCGCAATCCTGCTTCGACCATGAAGCTGGTAACGGCGTTTACCGCGTTTCGTATGTTGGGCGGTGATTATCGTTGGAAAACTGAGTTTAAAACCAACGGCCCAATCAAAGGCGATACGTTGAAAGGCAATGTGTATTGGGTGGGGAGCGGCGATCCTGTGTTTGACCAGCATGATCTGGTGCAAATGCAGCAACAGATGCGCGATAAGGGCATACGCCATATTGACGGACATCTGATACTCGACCGCAGCCTGTGGGGCGATGTGAAGAATCCGGATGATTTTGCTTCCGATTCTGCCGAAAGCTTTATGACGCCGCCCGATCCTAATATGTTGGGGTATAAAACCGTTGAACTGCGTGCTGAAAAAGAAGAAGACGGAAGCTTGGTCATCCGTACCAATCCGCCGCTTCCGAATCTGAACATTCAAAACAAATTGACACTTGAGAATAAAGAAGGGAAGTGCAGTGTTTTAAAAAACCACATGAAGACTTCCTATAAAAACAATACGCTGACCGTATCGGGCAAGCTGCCGGAAAGCTGCTTGGGCAAAGAGCTGTATCTGAATATGTATAGCATGAAAGAATTTGTCGGCAAAAGTTTTGTCAACCAATGGCGCCAACAAGACGGCACGATTTCAGACGGCCTGACGACAGGTGCTGCGCCTCATGACGCGCATGTGTTGGCGAGTCATCAATCCAAACCGCTTGCCGATATCCTCACCGATATGAACAAGCATTCCAATAATCTGATTGCCCGTTCGGTTTTCCTTAAATTTGCCGGACATATATCTGATTACAAGCAGGCGCAGGCCAAGGCCGCGTCTATCGTAAAAAGTGAGCTGGCGGTTGCCGGTATCAATACGGAAGGGCTGGTGTTGGAAAACGGCTCAGGCCTGTCCCGCGTAGAACGGCTCAATGCGCGAATGATGGCGCAAATGTTGGAAAAAGCCTACTTCAGCCCGTTTAAAAACGAGTTTATCAGTACGCTGCCGATTGCCGGTAAAGACGGCACGCTTAAAACACGCTTGAAACAGCCCGGTGAAAACCTGCGCCTCAAAACCGGTACACTCAAAGATGTCCGCGCACTGGCTGGGTATTGGTTGGGCGAAAAGCCGTTGTTGGTTGTCGTCATTATCAACAGCCAAAAGTCAACCGATTATTTACGCGACTTGGATAAGCTGGTGTCTAAAATTGTTCAGCCCGGTGGCGAACATTGGATTGATGCTAAGGCTTCCTGCATGATTAGGTATCAGGCTTGATAAGCTAAAAAAGGCCGTCTGAAAATGTATTGACGTTTTCAGACGGCCTTTGTGTAAGAAGGACAAGTATTTATGTCTATTTTGAAGGATAATTTAGGGATTTAATGGATAAGCGTTTGGTGTAAATCCGCTTGAGATAGATGGTTTTATCTTCGGTATTTAAGACGTATGTTTTAAGTTTTATTCCCACCTTCTCTTGTCTAAATAATCGGACTTTTTACGAAAAGGCATAAGGTACAGACGAAAAAAATACCGGTAAAAACCGGTATTTTTTATTTTTAACTTGATGGCGCGGCGGACGGGGCTCGAACCCGCGACCCCCGGCGTGACAGGCCGGTACTCTAACCAACTGAGCTACCACCGCGCATCCATTGTCAGGGACAATGAAAAGTAAAGTGGTGGGTGATGACGGAGTCGAACCGCCGACATTCTGCTTGTAAGGCAGACGCTCTACCAACTGAGCTAATCACCCAAAAAAGGGAGATACTGAAGAATCAGTATTTTTAAATAATGGCGCGGCGGACGGGGCTCGAACCCGCGACCCCCGGCGTGACAGGCCGGTACTCTAACCAACTGAGCTACCACCGCGCATCCACTGTCAAAGACAATGAAAAAGAAACTTGGTGGGTGATGACGGAGTCGAACCGCCGACATTCTGCTTGTAAGGCAGACGCTCTACCAACTGAGCTAAT
>NZ_JBQCVF010000035.1:0-15659 GCF_051962515.1 Neisseria sp. P0009.S007
TACAGCTTATTGGGCATCAACACCTGCCGCATCAACAAAAAATAACGAAGGCAAAACATGAGTACGGTCGGACAACTCCCGCGAATTACGCCTTCCGAAGCAATGGCAAAAATCCGTGAGGACGCGTTGGCAGTCGATATCCGAAGCCAAGCCGAATATCGGGGCGGGCATATTGGCGGTGCATTATCCCTTCCGCCTGAACAGCAGCGAGACAAACTGCCCGATGATACAGCCCCATGCCTGATTTTTTATTGCCTGAGCGGCAAACGTACAACACGGGCAGAAACAATATTGTCAGTGCTTGGCCAAGGTCGAGAATGCTATATTCTAGAAGGCGGCTTACAGGCATGGAAGGCTGCAGGGCTTCCTACTGTTGCCGACCGTGCCGCACCGGACATCATGCGGCAGGTGCAAACCATTGCGGGCAGTTTGATTCTGTTGGGCGTGCTGGCAGGTTGGCTGGTATCGCCTTGGTTTTATCTGATAGACGTAATGGTCGGTGCAGGCCTGTTAACGGCGGGGTTAACCGGATTCTGCGGCATGGCACGCCTGCTGGCCAAAATGCCATGGAATCATTAAGCAAAGGCCGTCTGAAAGTTGCTGCTAAGACTATTATGACTGATAATTCGACCTCCTCATTTGCCGACAAGCGTGAAAAATGACCACTGCCGACAATCAACCACCCTACGAAGAAGCCACCGCTTTTCTCAAACTACTGGCCAATCCCAACCGCCTCGCCGTATTGTGCAAACTACATGAAAGGCCGCACAATGTAACCGAGTTGGCTGAATCATCCGGACTGCCACAAGCGGCAATGTCCAGCCAATTAGCCCTACTGCGTGAAGCCGGTTTGGTATCGTTTGAAGTGAACCATCGGGAACGGCAATATTACATTACGGATCCTAGGGTAACCGAGATGATACAGTTGCTGTATTCTTTTTTCTGTGCAGAAAAATCTTGAAATGTTGCCGAAATAGGATAGCCCAAAAATCTATCCATTTATAATTTTAAAGGCCGTCTGAATCTTTTTCAGACGGCCTTTATTGTATTTATTTTCAGATGACCTTTTTATACTGCTTCTATATTTACACTTAAAGCTCGCGTGCGTACCGCACACACCCTGCCTACAGGTTTAATGCAGGCTATGGCTTGCTATCGTGTGCCACTTGAAATAAACAACGTAAATATGAGCGTGTGTTGTTTAATGTGGATTGTTAGGGACTAATCTGATTCCTGCTGCTTCCAATCTAATTTCAGGCCTTCCTGTCATAAAATCCCAATCTTTTGGCATGGTGGATTTGAGTTTTAAATTGAAGTCCATAAACTTTGCTTCTTCTTTCGTAATATGTGCCACCTTCCAATTTTTCTGTAATGCATGCGCCAATTCTTCTTGTGTATATTTTTGCTCCTTAATTAACTCTTCAAGCTTTTCAACTATATACGCACAAGGGACAACGTGCTCAATACGACCCTGAACCCCATCTAATAATTTTTCTGATTTCCCTAAAGAAATAAAATACTCTTGTGGGTGTAATAAAGAATCGAATATTCGGCTATGGTAACCTATTCGTACTCCTGTACTCTTTTCGTGTTCAACTAAATTTGTAATATGACGAACCAGCAATAAACAAGTTTGAAAAATTAGCTTATTTTTTTCATCTAGCATTTTATTGTCTCCAAATAATTGTTTGTCTGAATAAATTTAATCTAAATGTTAGATTGTAACCCGATATTATCGTTGAAATAACAATAAATTGCGATGACGGAGCGTTTAAGCAAGTCATAGCCTACATGAAGTCTATTTATAGTGAACGTTTGGGACGCACGCGGTTAAAAGATTTGACAAGATTAATTGCTTTTATATTCCATATCGTCTTTATAAAGGGTCGTCTGAAAGCTGAAAAATCATTTCAGACGACCTTTTTTCACTAGCCTCTACTTTGCTATCACCCTGTCTTTCAAAGTCTTCAATACGTTCTTCACCGTATTAATCCGCACTTCGATATTTTCCATCTCTGCGGTAAATCGCAGCTTATCGGCTCCGGCAAGGCGGTATTTTTTATCTTTTTGAATCAGCAGGATGATTTCGGTTGGATCGACATTGTTGTTTTTTCCAAAGGTTACCGTTACCGCTTCGCTGGTCGCATCAATGGCATCGATACCCAATTCTTTTGCCGCAAGCCGTAAATGGTGGCTTTCAATGAGGGTTTTGACGGGTTGTTCAGGTAGGCCGAAGCGGTCGACGAGTTCTTCGTGTATAGCGTTGATTTGCTGCACGGTTTCGCAGACGGCGAGGCGTTTGTAGAGGACGAGGCGCTCGTGAATGTCGGGGCAGTAGTCTTCAGGCAATAATGCCGGGCTGTGCAGTTTGATTTCGGTGGTGATGCCCAGCGGCGCGTCGAGGTCGGGCTGGCGGCCTTTTTTGAGGTCGCGCACGGCTTGTTTGAGCATTTCGGTATAGAGTGTGAAGCCGACCTGTATCATTTCGCCGGACTGCCCTTCGCCGAGGATTTCGCCGGCGCCGCGGATTTCCAAATCCTGCATGGCGAGGGTGAAACCTGCGCCGAGTTCGTCTGCCGCCGCGATGGCGTCGAGGCGTTTTTCTGCGTCTTTGGTGATGTATTCGGGCGTGAGCAGGTAGGCGTAGGCTTGGTGATGGCTGCGGCCGACGCGCCCGCGAAGCTGATGCAGTTGCGCCAGCCCGAATTTATCGGCGCGGTTGATGATGATGGTGTTGGCGTTGGGGATGTCGATACCGGTTTCGATGATGGTGGAACAGAGTAACACGTTGAATCTTTGCTGCAAAAAGTCGCGCATGACTTGCTCCAGCTCGCGCTCGCGCAGTTGTCCGTGCGCCACGCCGATGCGGGCTTCGGGTAGCAGGGTTTCCAGCCGCTCGCGCATGTTTTCGATGGTATCCACTTCGTTGTGCAGGAAAAACACTTGTCCTCCGCGTTTGAGTTCGCGCAACACGGCTTCACGCACGCTGCCTTCGCTGAAGGGTTTGACAAAGGTCTTGACGGCGAGGCGGCGGCTGGGCGCGGTGGTAATCAGCGAAAAGTCGCGCAGACCTTCGAGCGCCATGCTGAGGGTGCGCGGAATCGGTGTGGCGGTCATGGTAAGGATGTCGACATTGGCGCGCAGGCGTTTGAGCTGCTCTTTCTGGCGCACGCCGAAGCGGTGTTCTTCGTCGATGATGACTAAACCTAAGTTTTTGAATTTGATGTCGTCCTGCACCAATTTGTGCGTGCCGATAACAATATCGACCGTACCGTCCGCCATACCTTCCAGCGCGGCTTTGGTGGCTTTGCTGTTGTTGAAACGTGAAAGGCTGGCGACTTTCACGGGGAAATCGGCGAAGCGGTCGGCAAAGTTTTGCGCATGCTGCTCGACCAGAAGCGTGGTCGGGGCGAGTACGGCGACCTGTTTGCCGCCCATCACCGCCACAAACGCGGCGCGCAGGGCGACTTCGGTTTTGCCGAAACCGACATCGCCGCACACAAGGCGGTCCATCGGCTTCGCCTGCGTCAAATCTTTAATCACGGCGGCAATGGCGGCGGCTTGGTCTTCGGTTTCTTCGTAGCCGAAACCGTCGGCAAACGCCTGATAGTCCATCTCGTTGATTTCAAACTTGTGTCCTGATTGGGCGGCGCGTTGGGCGTAGAGGTTGAGCAATTCGGCGGCGGTATCGCGCGCTTTTTCGGCGGCTTTGCGCTTCGCCTTGTTCCACGCACCACTGCCGAGCTTGTGCAAAGTAACGTTTTCATGCGCCTGACCGGAGTAGCGGCTGATTAAATGCAGCTGCGAAACAGGTACATAAAGCTGCGCTTCGCCCACATATTCGAGCAACATCATTTCGTTGGTTTCGTCGCCCAAGTCCATTGTGACCAAGCCCATATATCGGCCGATGCCGTGTTCTTCGTGTACAACAGGATCGCCGATATTGATTTCGGCAAGGTCGCGCAACAGGCCGTCTGAAACGGCGGCGTGTTTCTTACGATAATGTTTGCGCGAGCGGGCAACATATTGATAAAGATCGGATTCGGTAATGACCGCGATGTTTTGATCTTCTAATTTAAACCCGTAAGCCAACGGTGCCACTGTAATCATCAGCGGCTCATGCGCCGACAAAAAGCTCTGCCAGTCGGACACGCTTTTGGCTTTTAAGCCGTTTTGCTGCAAGAAACCGAGCATGGTTTCGCGCCGTCCCAAACTTTCGGCGCACAGCAAAATTCGTCCGTTAAAGGCCGTCTGAAAATCCTTCAATGCCTGCAACGGTTCATCTGCTTGGCGGTTGACGGCCAAGTTTGGCAACGTATGTTCATCACTAAAAATATCCGGCAATACCTGACCATAATTTTTCAGACGGCCTGCAAAAACATCGGCAGAGAGATACAAATGCTGTGGAAGCAAAGGCGGATAGGTTTCGTCTCCCTGCGCCATGGCGTAACGCGATTTGACGTCGCTCCAAAAACGGTTTGCCTCGGCATGAACGTCGCCCAAAGAGACAAACAACGCATCTTCGCCGATATAGTCAAACAGCGTTTCCAGCTCGTTTTCAAAAAACAGCGGCAGATAATATTCCACGCCCGCGCCGAAATGGCCGTTGCTGACGGCTTTATACACAGCCGCTTCGTTCGGATTGCCATCGACTTCCTCGCGGAAGCGGCTGCGGAAAATCTTTTGCGCTTCGCTGTCGGTGGGGAACTCGTGCGCCGGCAGCAGGCGGATTTCGGAAACGGGAGAAATGGTGCGTTGCGTTTCGGTATCGAAGGTTTTGATGCTGTCGATTTCATCGTCGAACAAATCGATGCGGTACGGCATTTCGCTGCCCATCGGGAACAAATCGACTATACCGCCGCGCACGGCAAACTCGCCCGCCGCGACAACGTGGGACACATGGTTATAACCTGCATCCACCAAATCACTTTTCAGACGGCCCATATCCAAAGTCTGCCCTGTTTTCAGCCAAAACGTGCGCCCCGCCAGAAACGGCACAGGCGGTAGCTTCTGCATCGCCGTGGCAACCGGCACGAACAACACGTCCGCCGCGCCGCTCTTAATCTGCCACAATGCCGACAAGCGCTCCGACACCAAATCCTGATGCGGCGAAAAACGCTCGTAAGGCAGCGTTTCCCAGTCCGGCAGGAACACCGCCGTATCGTGCGGACGGAAAAACAGCCAGGCCGTCTGAAGGCGTAGCGCCTGTTCCGCATCTTGGGTCAAGACAACCTTGAGCTGCTTATGCGGCAGATAACGCGCCAAAGCCAAGGGCAGCGAGCCTTGAGACAGATTGAGCCAACGGGATTTTTCACGGGGTTTGGGAATCGGATAGGTCATGACAAAACAGTTTGTAATAAGTAAATACAAGCACCATAGGCCGTCTGAAAATTTTTCAGACGGCCTTTAGCGATCAAATCAATTTTCAATTTTACTGGATACAGGTTTAAAAGAATATAAGGCCTTACATTCAGACGGCCACGCCTGCCAGTTTTCCAATAAATCCGGTTATTACCAATGCCGCAACGCCCCACAGGCACACGCGCAAAACGGCAGGAACGACAGGCGCGCCACCGAGTTTGGCGGAGACATAGCCCAGTCCTGCCAGTCCGCACAAAGTGGAAACTGCCAAGGCCGGAACAATGGCGGTAGAAGCTGTCAATGCGACCAGTAAAGGCAAAATCGCGCCGGCACAAAATGAAGCAGCAGAAGCCAGCGCTGCCTGCATGGGTTGGGCGGAAGAGGTTTCGGTAATGCCGATTTCGTCGCGCGCGTGGGCGGCGAGTGCATCGTGTTCCATCAAGGCTTTGGCCACCTCTGCGGCGAGCGGGTCGGACAAACCGCGGCGGCGGTAAATTTCCGTCAGCTCTTCAAGTTCGGCATCAGGATTATTTGCCAATTCGTAGCATTCTTTGTACAAATCGGCTTTTTCCGTATCCGCTTGGCTGGACACGGAAACGTACTCCCCTGCCGCCATTGATACCGCGCCCCCGATAAGCGCCGAAACGCCCGTCAACAGCAGGGTTTGGAAATCTGGCGCGGCTGCGGCTACGCCCGTCAACAGCGAAGCAGTGGAAATCAGGCCGTCATTGGCACCCAATACGCTTGCCCGAAGCCAGTTGTTGCGGTCGCTGAAATGGCGTTCGCTGTGGTATGAATACATATATGCTCCGATAAATTGGCTGTTTCCAGATGATGATAACATTGTATTGTTTTTTGAAATCAATGTCAGTTTATCCCTTCAGATCAAGCATTCTTAAATCTTTCCACTGCTATTTCAAACTATAAAAACCAACACTCTTCTCTGGATTTTTTCAGACGGCCTTAACGCTTTTACAAGCAAATTTATTGTTCCAAGTCATGGCATTATCACAAGGCAGTTTTGTATTGCTTGGTTTATCGGCTTAAAGATGCTATCTTTATGAATCTTTCCACTCCTCAATCCATGAAAGGATGTATCATGTCCGAAGAAAACAAAATCAAAGTAAACGATTTGCCTGAAGATAAAAAAGAGCAAACCGAAGAAACCGAGCTGCCCGTTATCAACAACGAAGAAAAACGCGGCGGTCATGGCGAAGGCGGTTGCTGCGGCGCATGCGGCGGCTAAATCTTCCCGACAAAGCCTCCGAGGCCGTCTGAAAAGTCTTACTTTTCAGACGGCCTTTTCCTTTCTAAACAATTACAGGTAAATCAATGAAAGGATGCGGGAGAAGAATTTAAACCCAACCGCGTTTGTGCTACATTCACATCTTTACAAACCACAACAATCTGCACACGCAGACACACAAGGAAGAAAAAAATGTTTTGGTATATCGTTGGTTTTTTCGCCTTCATCGTTTCCCTGCTTTCCCTTTGGGTCAATGCCAGCGCATTCGGCATGGAAGAGGATGGCACGCCGCAATCCGAATATGAAAAAATGTTGGGCTTGGGTGCGAAATTGAAAGATAAAGAGACAGCCGCAAAAGAGCGTGAAGCAGCGCGCTTTCATCCTGACGATTAAGCCTTATTAACTGGACAATCTTGCCGAACTGGGCTAATGTTCCAAACGCATAATGCACACCAACACAACTATACGAGAAGGTAAGAGAAATGACTGTACGAATCGAACACGATTTATTGGGCGACCGCGAGATCCCTGCTGAAGTATATTGGGGCATCCATACTTTGCGCGCCATTGAAAACTTTAAAATTTCCACACAAAAAATTTCCGACGTACCGCAATTTGTCCGCAGCATGGTCATGGTTAAAAAAGCCACCGCGCAAGCCAACGGCGCATTGGGTGCCATCAAGCCAGAAATCGCGGCCGCCATCGAAAAAGCCTGCGATGAAGTATTGGTCAAAGGCCGCTGCCTCGACCAATTCCCGTCCGACGTTTATCAAGGCGGCGCCGGTACTTCGGTCAACATGAATACCAACGAAGTCATTGCCAACCTCGCATTGGAAGTCTTGGGTCACGAAAAAGGCCACTACGACATCGTCAATCCGATGGACCATGTCAACGCCAGCCAATCCACCAACGACGCCTACCCTACCGGCTTCCGCCTTGCCGTGTATTACAGCATCGGCGAATTGCTCGACAAACTGGCCATCCTGAAAAATGCCTTTGCCGCCAAAGCCGAAGAATTTAAAGACGTTTTGAAAATGGGCCGCACCCAGCTTCAAGATGCCGTGCCGATGACTGCCGGCCAAGAGTTTCAATCTTTCCAAGTGTTGCTGGAAGAAGAAATCCTCAACCTCGACCGTACCCGCTCCCTACTGCTTGAAGTCAACCTCGGTGCTACCGCCATCGGTACAGGTGTGAATACACCTAAAGGCTATGCGGCTTTAGTCGTTGAGAAACTTTCCGAAGTCAGCGGCCTGCCTTGCAAACTGACTGAAAACCTGATCGAAGCAACCTCCGACTGCGGCGCATATGTAATGGTACACGGCGCATTGAAACGCACAGCCGTCAAACTGTCCAAAATCTGTAACGACTTGCGCCTGCTCTCTTCCGGTCCGCGCGCCGGTTTGAAAGAAATCAACCTGCCTGAATTGCAGGCCGGTTCTTCCATCATGCCTGCCAAAGTCAATCCTGTGATTCCCGAAGTCGTCAACCAAGTCTGCTTCAAAGTCATCGGCAACGACACCACCATCACTTTCGCAGCCGAAGCAGGTCAGTTGCAGCTGAACGTTATGGAGCCAGTCATCGCCCAATGTATGTTTGAAACCATTTCCCTCTTGGGCAACGCCGCGGTCAACCTAGCCGACAAATGCGTCAAAGGCATTACGGTCAACCGCGAAATCTGCGAACACTACGTCTTCAACTCCATCGGTTTGGTCACTTATCTGAACCCATACATCGGCCACCGCAATGGCGACTTGGTCGGCAAAATCTGCGCCCAAACCGGCAAAGGCGTGCGCGAAGTCGTACTGGAGCGCGGCCTGTTGAGCGAAGAAGAGCTCAACCGCATCCTCTCTCCAGAAAACCTGATTAATCCTCATCTGTAATTAAGATTTGAAATCAAAGGCCGTCTGAAACTTTAAACGTTTAAAGTTTCAGACGGCCTTTTCGTATTTATATTGATTTTTATCGAATTTTTTTGCGAAATTCAGAATTAAAAGATAGCCTGACCGTCAGGTTTGATTTAACATGGTGTTGCCCCAGCCTGTTTCCTCCTTAAGGTTATGCCGGTAATGATGCCTCAAAAGGAACCGGATATTGGAATAACATCTTCATTTATTAGGAAAACCAGATGAATCAAATTACACGCGAACAAATGCTGCAAGTATTCGAAAATCGCTGCTCCACCCGTTATTACGATCCCAACAAAAAAATCAGCCAAGAAGATTTTGCAGCGATTCTAGAATTTGCCCGCCTCTCCCCAAGCTCCGTCGGCTCCGAGCCATGGAAATTCTTGGTGATTCAAAACAAAGCCCTGTGTGAGAAAATCAAGCCTTTCAGCTGGGGGATGCAATCGCAACTGGATGACTGCAGCCATCTGGTGATTATCCTTGCCAAGAAAAATGCCCGTTACGATACCCCGTTCTTCCGCAGTGTTGCCGAACGCAGGGGCCTGCAAGGAGAGCAACTGGAAAAAGCATTGGCAAGATACAAAAGCTTCCAAGAAACCGACATTAAAATTGCCGACGACCAACGCGCACTCTTTGACTGGAGCGGCAAGCAGACCTATATTGCTTTGGCCAATATGCTTACAGGTGCAGCGGCCATCGGCATCGATTCCTGCCCAATCGAAGGCTTCAACTACGACAAAATGAACGAAGTATTGGCAGCAGAAGGCCTGTTTGATGCCAACGAATGGGGCGTATCCGTAGCGGCAACATTCGGCTATCGCGCCAAAGAAATCACTAAAAAATCACGCAAACCGATTGAAGAAATGGTAACCTGGGTCGAATAAGCAGTTTGTATTCTCAGGGCGGCGAGTGTCGCCCTTTTTGCTTTTCTAAAAAGTGAAGCAAATTCCGTAACAATAAATACTTCTAAATTTAAAATCAGAAGGCCGTCTGAAACCATGTGTCAGAAATCCTAGATTTCATTTCACACCGTTTCAGACGGCCTGATTTAATACGCTTCTACTTAAAACGATACTTTCAAACTGCCGTAGAAGGCACGGCCATGCTCATTGTAAGTTTGTGCGCCGGCAGTTGTACGATACAGTTTTTTGTCAAACAGATTGCTGATACCGCCACGGACGGCCACGCGTTTGTTCCAGTTGTAGCCTGCATTGATGCCCCAAATGCCGTAAGAACCGACTTGGGTCTGGCTGTGTTCGGAAGACAACGCTGCTACGCCTGCACGAGGATTGCCGTTTTGCTCCAGTCTATTGATCGCCACGCCACGCGGTTTAGTGCGGCCGTAGTGGGTAAAGGTCAGATTGGCATCGAAGCGTTCGTTCGGTGTCCAAGACAATGTGCTGTTGATGGTGTGTTTCGGCACCAAAGACAATGGATTGCCTTGATAATCTTCGGATTTGTGCATGTAAGTGAAATTGTTGCTCCACTTGAGTGTGTCATGCAACGGAATCACCAAGTTACCTTCAATACCCGAAATAGTCGCTTTCGGCGTATTTTCCCATTGCAGGAGCCAGTTGCCGATATTGCTGGTAGCAATGAGCTGGTCGCCGATCATGATTTTATTGCGGTACGCATTATGGAAATAGGTTGCAGAAGCCTGCCAGCCGTTTTTGTTGAACTCAAGGCCAATCTCTTTATTAATACTGGTTTCAGGTTTCAAATTGCCATTGCCCATGTAGTAGCAGCGGACACTGTTCGGCGCATCGATCGGACAGCCCTGACCGCGTGTGTACAGGATAAAGTCGGGATTGGTTTGATACAGGTTTGGCGCTTTGTACGCACGGGCAACACCGCCTTTAACCAACCAGTTTTCGCCGATTTGATGCGAGAAGTTCAAAGCCGGACTCCAGTTGCTGCCGCTGTCGCTGTTGTGGTCGAAGCGGATGGCTGGAATCAAATGGGTTTTGTCGGTCAATGAAATATTGTCTTCAACGTAGGCTGCCCAGTTACGTTGCGAAGCCTTGCCGCCACGCGTTGCGGAGATACCGTTAAACGCATCGGTTTTACCTTGGTCTTTAAATCCCTGACTATTGGAAGCAGGATCATCCAACTTACTGTCAGTAAATTCTGCACCGACCGTCAACACGTTATCGACACCAAGTTTGAACGGAATATTCGCTTCGCTGCTGAAACGCAGGTTTTTCAGACGGCTTTGAACAAAATCCAAGCCTGTATAGCTGCCTTCCGGACCACCGGCCAAACCTTCAGGCAAGTGGCTGTTGATTGTGCGCTCATAACTGATCACGTTTTTGGTATCGCCCCATTCCCATGCGCCATCATGCGTTAAAGAATAAGCGGAACGGTATAAGCGGGCAGTTTCGGCTTTGCTGTCGGCCAAAGAATTAACCAAAGCAGAACGCGGATTGCTGTTTTGCGTATCGCCGTTGTAGATATTGCCCTGACGGCTGTAACTGCTGTCCAAAATCAGCGTTTGCGCTGGGCTGATTTTCCATTGCAGACGGCCTGCAATGTCTTTATTGCGTACGCCTTCGACACCGGCCGCACTGTCATTACCGTGTCCGGCATTAATATCGGCAGCATCGGGGTCGGTTTTATTGAGATTGCCATAAATGCGGAAGCCCAAAGTATCTTGGATAATCGGGCCGCTCAAATTAAAGCCGATACGGCGGGTTGCGCCCTCTTTGCTGTCTTGCGGCTGATTGGCATACAGATTGACTTGGCCTTTAAATTCTTTAGACACTTTTTTGGTAACAATATTGACCACGCCACCCATCGCACCAGAGCCGTAACGGGTCGCCGCCGGACCGCGCAAAACAGTAATCGATTCGATTTCTTCAACCGGCACCCAGTTACTGTCGCCACGCGTATTGCGTTCACCACGCATACTAATACGCTCGGATTGGCGCGAATTAACCGGCTTGCCGTCAATCAAAATCAATGTATTTTCAGGGCCCATACCGCGCAAGTCGATTTGGCGTTTGTTGCCACGCTGACCCGTCGCCGTATTGCCGGTCAGGTTAACGCCCGGCATAGTGCGGACAAATTCGGAAATATCATTGGCTGCAGGGCGTTTGTCGATGTCGTCTTTAGAAATACGCGATACGCCGAGCGACTGTTGCAACTGCTTCTCGGCAGTAACGTAAACGGTATCGACTTCAGCCTGCTCAACTGCTTTCTCTTCAGCTGCGTGTGAGAATGCACTAATTAACGCCAAAGGCAAAATAGCGAGTGTGAATGTTTTCATTGCATTGTTTCTCTTGGTTTTGTTTGTTTAAAATCAAAATAAAAATTATTCGAGATTTTAAATAACCTTAACAGAGTTTTCAACGCAATTAAGAGTGATTTACAATTAAAAGTTAAATTGTGCTAATAAAAATAACAAATACCAAACAACTAAAAAGGCCGTCTGAACCAGTATGAAACGAAATCCGAGATTCCTATCATACCGTTCAGACGGCCTTATTCAATTTTTAATTATTTGCCTGCTGCTTTTTGCAGAAGAGCATACAATTCGTCTTTGAGTTTAAGTTTGGCTTTTTTCAGCTCTTCAATCTCTTCGGCACCGCTGGTAACAGGATTGTTAACCAAACCGGTGATTTTATCGTCCAGCTCATTGTGCTCGTCAAACAAACGGGCAAAGTGTGCATCTTCTTGTTTCAGTTTAGAAATCAAATCGCGATATTCTGGAAACATTTTGTTTTCCTCTCTTGTTAATTAAATAAAAAAGTACTGCTGTCAAAAACCAGGACGAATCAATCTTTAGCTTCATTATAACAAACACGGGCGTTTTATCCAGTCTTTTTTAAGGCGAAACTGTTTTACATCAAAATTAATAATATCAACATAAGTTAGCGCCAAAAATAGAAAGAAACGGCTTTATAGACGGCTTGCCGACTTGGGCATACAATCGGGCTTATGCGTTTACACAATGGCCGAACCACCCTATTCCGTCATATCAACGGCATGGACGGACAATTTATCCTGCTTGAGAACCATCCTTCATGGATGCCGGTCAATGATGCCGATTTCAACCATGCTGCTCCCTTGCCCGACGGTTTGGCCGTGCACGAAGAATCATTTTATCCATTTGAAAAAATAAATGCCGCCGAATCGGCAGACAATATCAAAATCTTTAGCGAAGAAGCTCTACGGCTGGAGAAAGAACGATTAAATGCAGTAGCCTTAGTAGAACTGGCAAAAAATCTTAAAGCCGCCCAAGCCGAAGCCGACTTAGCCGCGCTTCTGGAAAAAATGGATTTTCATCTAAAACAAGATGATATTTTCAAATAAACCCTTCAATCTCAGGCCGTCTGAAACCAAACACCCGACACAATTGTTGACAATGCAAGAAAAATAGTTCATCTTGAACCAATTCGCAGCACTCCATCCTATATTTTCAGCCCATCACAAAGGAATCGAGAACATGTTTTCAAAAAGCGTTACCCTCGCACAATATGACCCCGATTTGGCAGCAGCCATTGCCCAAGAAGACCAACGCCAGCAAGACCACGTCGAGCTGATTGCCTCTGAAAACTACGTCAGCTGTGCCGTCATGGAAGCCCAAGGTTCGCAATTGACCAACAAATACGCCGAAGGCTATCCGGGCAAACGCTACTACGGTGGCTGCGAATACGTTGATATTGTCGAACAATTGGCGATTGACCGCGCTAAAGAGTTGTTTGGCGCAGAATATGTCAATGTCCAACCGCACTCCGGCTCGCAAGCCAACCAAGCCGTATATGCTTCAGTTTTGAAACCGGGCGACACCATTTTGGGCATGTCTCTGGCACACGGCGGCCACTTGACCCATGGCGCAAGCGTTAACATCTCCGGCAAACTCTACAACGCCATTACTTATGGTTTGGATGAAAACGAAGTTCTCGATTATGCCGAAGTAGAACGCTTGGCGCTTGAACACAAACCTAAAATGATTGTGGCCGGCGCATCTGCCTATGCGCTACAAATCGATTGGGCAAAATTCCGCGAAATCGCCGATAAAGTCGGCGCATACCTCTTTGTCGACATGGCGCACTATGCCGGCCTGATTGCCGGCGGCGAATATCCTAACCCCGTACCATTCTGCGACTTCGTAACCACCACCACCCACAAAACCCTGCGCGGCCCTCGCGGCGGTGTGATTTTGTGCCGTGACAATACCCACGAAAAAGCGCTGAACTCTTCTATCTTCCCAAGCCTGCAAGGTGGTCCGTTGATGCACGTTATCGCTGCCAAAGCCGTGGCGTTTAAAGAAGCGTTGCAACCTGAGTTCAAACAATACGCAAAACAAGTGAAAATCAATGCTGCCGCTATGGCGGAAGAGTTGGTTAAACGCGGTTTGCGCATCGTTTCCGGCCGTACTGAAAGCCACGTTTTCCTCGTTGACCTGCAACCGATGAAAATCACCGGCAAAGCCGCCGAAGCCGCTTTGGGCAAAGCTCATATCACCGTCAACAAAAACGCCATCCCGAACGATCCGGAAAAACCATTCGTTACCTCCGGCATCCGCATCGGCTCCGCCGCCATGACCACACGCGGCTTTAACGAAGCCGACGCGCGCGTATTGGCAAACTTGGTTGCCGACGTATTGGCCAACCCTGAAGACGAAGCCAACCTCGCCAAAGTCCGCGAACAAGTGACTGCTTTGTGCAATAAATATCCGGTTTACGGCGCATAAGCATTTCGCCTTGGATAAAATAACAGGCCGTCTGAAACTTCAGACGGCCTTTTTTTATTGCAACTTTCTTTTAAATTTCAAAACTGTTTGTTTCACTGACTTTGCGTATCATGCCTGCTGCGACAGTATGGTTGGTGGCTTCGTCAATCAAAATAAACGCGCCTTGTGCATGGTTGTCTTCGTATGCGGCAGCAGAAAGCGGCTGCTGGGTTTTGAGGCTGACGCTGCCGATGTCGTTGAGCTTGAGCGTTTCGGCGGATTCGACGCGGCTGAGGGTGTTCACGTCCCAAACATAGGCAATTTCGCTGATTTTTACGGGCGTGGTTTGGGTAGTGTGCTTCAGCAAATATTTGCGGCGCAGATTGAGCGGAATATCGTCAAACCAGCAAAGCGCGGCTTGAAATTGTTGTTCGGGAACAATGGCGCTGTCGGCTGAAACAATACTGTTGCCGCGTGAAATATCGATATCGGTATCCAAAACGACAGTCAACACTTCCCCTGCCTCGGCAGATTCGGTTTTGCCGTTTGGATTGTAGATTTCGGCGATTTTGGCGGTGTGTCCGCTAGGCAGGACTTTGATTTCGTCTCCGGTTTTCAGACGACCTGCTTCCAGCCTGCCTTGATAGCCGCGGAAGTCGTCGCTGCTGCTGCCGTCTTGCCGTGCGACGCGCTGTACGGGGAAGTGGGTGGCTTGGTCGGCGGCGTTTTGGCGGTTGACGGGCAGGCTTTCGAGCAGGGGTAAAAGCGGCAAACCTTGATACCACGGGGTTTGGCTGCTGGCGTTGACGATGTTGTCGCCTTTTAACGCGCTGATGGGCAGGAAGTGGATTTGGGCTTGGAGACCGATTTGTTCAGCCAGTTTGCGGTAGGCTGCGGTAATGGCCTGATATTTGGTTTCGTCGAAGTCGAGCAGGTCGAGTTTGTTGACGGCGACGATGACGTTGGGGCAGCCCAAGAGTTTCAGAATCGCGCTGTGGCGTTTGGTTTGCGGCAGAAGGACGGGTTCGCTGCCGGAAAAATCGACGCGCGTTGCGTCTATCAGGACGATGGCGGCATCGGCGGTCGATGCACCCGTTACCATGTTGCGGGTGTATTGCTCGTGTCCCGGCGTGTCGGCAATAATGAATTTGCGTTTGGGCGTGGCGAAATAACGATAGGCCACGTCAATGGTAATGCCTTGTTCGCGCTCGGCGGCAAGGCCGTCTGTCAAACTGGCAAAATCAGGCGTTTCGCCGTTTTCAGTGGCACGGTTGAGCTTGTCAATCTGGTCGGTCAGTAAGGTTTTGCTGTCGTAGAGCAGGCGGCCGATGAGGGTGGATTTGCCGTCATCGACACTGCCAGCGGTAATGAAGCGTAAAAGCGGAGCGGAAGCTACGGTCATGATTCTTTCCCATTTCTCGTGATTTCTCAAACTGACTGCTACTTTAAACAGGCCGTCTGAAAATGGGAAAGA
>NZ_JBQCVF010000036.1:0-1526 GCF_051962515.1 Neisseria sp. P0009.S007
AGATTCTGAATTGTTGGTTTGGAAATAAACCTTTAAAATAACGTTAATTCATTTTTTCAGACGGCCTCTTGCCCATTTGCAGGCCGTCTGAATATTTTATTCAAGCCGTTACGGATGTTTTCATGATTAGTCTTTCCAAAATGCTTGACCGGCCGATTGCGCGCGATGGTCGGAAGTTTGATGTTTCTCTCTTGTGGATGGTCGTCTTAATGACGGTCTTCAGCCTGATTATGATTTATTCGGCTTCTATTGCGTATGCAGCATCGGAAGGGGGCAGCCAGTTTTCTTTTGTGTCCAAACAGGCAATGTTTATCCTGTTTACAGTGGCTATATGCTTGCCGCTTTTCCTGCTGAAGATGAGTTTCTGGCGGCGGATTATTCCGTTTTATTTTGCTGTTTCAGGTTTGCTGTTGTTGCTGGTTTTGTTTGTCGGCCGTGAGATTAATGGCGCGACGCGCTGGATTCATATCGGGCCGCTCAACTTGCAACCGACTGAATTTTTCAAATTGGCGACGGTCTTGTATTTGTCCAGCCTGTTTACGCGCCGTGAAGAAATGTTGCGCGATTTGGATTCTTTGGGTTGGTCGTCTTTGTTTACCGGTATTGGCGATTTGGTGTGCAGCCCTTTTAAAAGTGAAGCTTGGGTAAGGGTAAAGGAACGTTTCCGCAAGTTTAAGACCTTGATTCTGCCGATTATGTTGGTGGCGTTCGGTTTGGTTTTGATTATGGGTCAGCCGGACTTTGGCTCGTTTGTCGTGATTGTCGTGATTACCATGGGTATGCTGTTTTTGGCGGGCTTTCCGTGGAAGTATTTTGCCGTATTGGTGGCGACCGTTGTGAGTGGTATGGGTTTGTTGATTTTGGCCGCACCTTACCGTATGGCGCGTGTGGCGGCGTTTTTGGACCCTTGGAGTGATCCTTTGGGTAAAGGCTATCAGCTGACACATTCCTTGATGGCGATTGCGCGCGGCGGCTGGTTTGGCGAGGGCTTAGGAGCAAGTTTGGAAAAACGTTTCTACCTGCCTGAAGCGCATACTGACTTTATTTTTGCCGTCATCGGCGAAGAATTCGGCTTTTTAGGGATGCTGGTTTTGGTGTTCTGCTACGGCTGGCTGGTGTGGCGCGCGTTTTCCATTGGCAAGCAGGCGCGTGATTCGGGCTTGATGTTCAGCGCGTATATTGCCAACGGTATCGGTATTTGGATTGGTATTCAAAGTTTCTTCAATATCGGTGTAAACATCGGTATCCTGCCTACTAAAGGCCTGACTTTGCCGTTTATGTCTTACGGCGGTTCGGCTGTCTTTATCATGCTGGTGTGCGTTACTTTGTTATTGCGCATTGATTATGAAAACCGCCAAAAAATGCGCGGTTATTCGGTGGAGTAAAACCATGAGCGGTAAAACTTTTATGCTGATGGCCGGCGGTACGGGCGGCCATATTTTCCCTGCATTGGCGGTTGCCGAGTCGCTGCAAAAGCGCGGCCATCATGTGATTTGGCTGGGCAGTCAGGATTCGATGGAAGAGCG
>NZ_JBQCVF010000036.1:1626-15518 GCF_051962515.1 Neisseria sp. P0009.S007
GAAGCTGGTTTGCTGCTGCCGCAAACTCAACTGACGGCAGAAAAACTGGCCGAAATCCTCGGCGGATTAAACCGTGAAAAATGCCTGAAATGGGCGAAAAATGCCCGTACCTTGGCGTTGCCGCACAGTGCGGACGATGTGGCGGAAGTTGCCATCTCTTGTACCGAATAAGCAGGCGGACTTCGAGTAAAGGCCGTCTGAAAAGTTGATTAACGGCGTTTCAGACGGCCTTTATTGCTTTTGTTAAAATTCCTTTACAATAAAAGCATAGCGCAGAAGCGGATAGCCCTTTAAAATAACGCCTTTACGCACTAAAAACCAACCGGAACGCAACGTTATGATGAAAAATCGAGTGACCAACATCCATTTTGTCGGAATCGGCGGCGTCGGCATGAGCGGTATTGCCGAAGTTTTACACAATTTGGGCTTTAAAGTTTCCGGTTCGGATCAGGCGCGTAATGCCGTTACCGAGCATTTGAGCGCTCTCGGCATCCAAGTTTATCCCGGCCATACTGCCGAACACGTCAATGGCGCCGACGTAGTTGTTACCTCTACTGCCGTCAAAAAAGACAATCCCGAAGTCGTTGCCGCGTTGGAACAGCAAATCCCCGTCATTCCGCGCGCGTTGATGTTGGCAGAATTGATGCGCTTCCGCGATGGTATCGCCATTGCCGGTACGCACGGCAAAACCACAACCACCAGTCTAACTGCTTCTATTCTCGGCGCGGCAGGACTTGACCCGACTTTCGTTATCGGCGGCAAACTCAATGCCGCTGGTACCAATGCCCGTTTGGGTAAAGGCGAATACATTGTTGCCGAAGCCGACGAATCCGATGCTTCTTTTCTGTATCTGACGCCGATTATGTCCGTCGTGACCAATATCGACGAAGATCACATGGATACTTACGGTCACAGCGTTGATAAACTGCATCAGGCGTTTGTAGATTTTATCCACCGTATGCCGTTTTACGGTAAGGCATTTTTGTGTATCGACAGCGAACACGTCCGCGCGATTTTACCGAAAATCAGCAAACCTTACGCCACTTACGGCTTGGACGATACCGCTGATATCTACGCAACCGACATCGAAAACATCGGTGCGCAAATGAAATTTACCGTTCATGTTCAAATGAAAGGACATGAGCAAGAGCCGTTTGAAGTTGTTTTGAATATGCCCGGCCGCCACAACGTCCTCAATGCGTTGGCGGCTATCGGCGTTGCGCTGGAAGTTGGCGCATCGGTTGAAGCCATTCAAAAAGGCTTGCTCGGCTTTGAAGGTGTCGGTCGCCGCTTCCAAAAATATGGCGACATTAAATTACCAAACGGCGGAACTGCTTTGCTGGTGGACGATTATGGCCATCATCCTGTTGAAATGGCAGCAACCCTTTCCGCTGCGCGCGGTGCATACCCTGAAAAACGTTTGGTCTTGGCTTTCCAACCACACCGCTATACCCGCACACGTGATTTGTTCGAAGATTTCACCAAAGTCCTCAATACCGTTGATGCGCTGGTGTTGACCGAAGTTTATGCCGCAGGCGAAGAGCCGATTGCCGCAGCCGATTCCCGCGCCTTGGCACGCGCCATCCGCATATTGGGCAAACTTGAGCCGATTTACTGCGAAAACGTTGCCGACTTGCCGCAAATGCTGCTGAATGTTTTGCAGGACGGCGATGTTGTGTTGAATATGGGTGCCGGCAGCATCAACCGCGTTCCGTCTGCATTGGTGGAATTGTCGAAACAATCATAATAAACGGGCATATTGGTCTTTGAGGGCAGATAGGTCGTCTGAACAATATTCAGACGGCCTGTATCAGTATTTAAGAAAGTGGAAATTATGCAGAATTTTGGCAAAGTGGCCGTGTTGATGGGCGGCTTCTCTAGCGAGCGCGAAGTTTCTCTGGACAGCGGCGCCGCTATTTTGGCTGCCTTGAAAAGCAAAGGCGTCGATGCCCATGCGTTCGACCCCAAAGAAACTCCGTTGTCTGAATTGAAAACACAAGGTTTTCAGACGGCCTTCAATATTCTGCACGGTACTTTCGGCGAAGATGGCGCGGTTCAAGGCGCGTTGGAACTGATGGGTATTCCTTACACCGGCAGTGGTGTGGCCGCTTCCGCGCTGGGTATGGACAAATACCGCTGCAAACTGATTTGGCAGGCCGTGGGTTTGCCTGTTCCTGAGTTTGCTGTATTGCATGACGACAGCGACTTTGATGCTGTTGAAGAAAAATTGGGCCTGCCGATGTTTGTGAAACCTGCCGCGGAAGGCAGCAGCGTCGGTGTGGTAAAAGTAAAAGAAAAAGGCCGTCTGAAAAGCGTTTACGAAGAATTGAAACATTTGCAGGGTGAAATTATTGCCGAACGCTTTATCGGCGGCGGCGAGTATTCTTGCCCGGTATTGAACGGCAAAGGCCTGCCGAGCATTCATATTATTCCAGCTACTGAGTTTTACGACTACGAGGCTAAATACAACCGCGACGATACGGTTTATCAATGCCCGTCGGAAGATTTGAGTGAGGATGAGGAAAACCTGATGCGCGAACTGGCCGTGCGTGGCGCGCAGGCGATTGGTGCGGACGGTTGTTCGCGCGTGGACTTCCTAAAAGATACGGACGGTAAGCTGTATCTTTTGGAAATCAATACCTTGCCCGGTATGACCAGCCACAGTTTGGTGCCAAAATCTGCAGCCCATACCGGCGTAGATTTTGCTGATTTATGTATTGAGATTTTGAAGACCGCTCATGTGGGATGATGCAGGCGCATTGGGTCGGCTGACCCGCCGGCTATTGGTGCTGATGACCTTTCTACTGATAGGTTCGGGCATAGCTTGGCTTTACAATTCCAAATATTTTCCTGTGAAACAGATTGCCATTCAGGGTAAGCTGAAATATGCTTCCAACAAAGAATTGCAAACCGTTGCACGAGAGCATATCAGGGGTAATATGTTCCGCGCCGATATTGATTCGGCGCAGGCCGCTTTTCAGGAATTGCCTTGGATTGACTCGGCAATGGTACGCCGCCGTTTTCCGGAAACCGTGGAAATTATCCTGACCGAGCGTGTGCCGGTTGCGCATTGGCGCGCTGGCGGCTTGGTGGACAGTAAGGGCAATGTGTTTGCCGCAAGTCTGAAACAGGACCTGCCTATATTTGAAGGGCAGCAGGGGACAGGCAAAGACATGGTCAAACATTATGCGGACTTTTCCGGTATTTTGAGCCCGTTGAAACTGACCATCAAAGAATTGATCTACACGCCGCGTTCGGCATGGCTGCTTGTATTGAACAACGGCATTACCGTGCGTTTGGGGCGTGAAAATGAAATCAAACGTTTGCAGCAGTTTGCCCAGATTTGGCCATCGCTGCTGCGTAAAAAACAAAGTCGTATCGAGTATGTCGATATGCGTTATAAGGATGGTTTTTCAGTCCGTTACAGGCCGTCTGAAAACCCTTCCGAGAGTGAATAGCCGATTAGACGTGAAGCAATCTTGTTTCAAAAATAATCAAACCGTCAGTCAGACAACATAGCGAACGAGCAATTATGGAACAACAAAATAAATATATCAGTGCCTTAGACATTGGTACGTCCAAGGTCATTGCCTTAATCGGTGAGATTCGGGAAGATAACGAAATCCACATTGTTGGCTTGGGTCAAAGCCCTTCACGCGGCCTGCGTGCAGGTATGGTGACCAACATTGACGCCACTGCACAAGCCATTCGTCAGGCGGTAGAAGATGCCGAGCTGATGGCAGATACCAAAATTTCCCACGTCGTTACCGGTATTGCCGGTAACCATATCCGCAGCCTGAATTCACAAGGCGTGGTAAAAATTAAAGATGGCGAAGTATCGCAAGCCGATATCGATCGCGCCATCGAAACGGCTAAAGCCATCAATATTCCGCCTGATCACAATATCTTACATACCGTGGTTCAAGAGTACATCATCGACAACCAACCCGGTGTGAAAGAGCCTATCGGCATGAGCGGCGTGCGTTTGGATACCCGTGTACACATCATCACCGGTGCGAACACTGCTTTGCAAAATATCCAAAAATGTATCCAACGTTGCGGCCTGCAAATGGATCAAATCATGCTTCAGCCTTTGGCAAGCGGTCACGCCGTTTTGACTGAAGACGAAAAAGATTTGGGCGTGTGCGTCATCGATATTGGCGGCGGTACGACCGACATCGCGGTTTATACCAATGGCGCCATCCGCCATACCGCGGTTATTCCCGTTGCTGGCGATTTGATTACCAAAGACTTGGCACAAGCCTTGCGTACGCCGCACAGTGCAGCCGAGTACATCAAAATCCATTACGGTGCTGCTATTCCGACTATGGACGGCTTGGATGAAATGATTGAAGTTCCTAGTGTTGGCGACCGTCAATCACGTCAAATTTCACGCCGTGTATTGGCTGAAATCATCGGCCCGCGTGTAGAAGAGATTTTGGAATTGACGCTGAACGAATTGCGCCGTTCCGGCTTCCCTGAAGAAGTGCTGACTTCCGGTATCGTTTTGACCGGCGGTGCTTCTATGTTGACTGGTATTGTTGAGTTGGCGGAAGAAGTCTTTAATTTGCCGGCGCGTATCGGTGTTCCACAAGAAATGGGCGGTGTGTCCGAGCGTATCCGCAATCCACGCTATTCAACAGCGATCGGCCTGCTTCAGACGGCCTATGCAGCCGAAGAGGGTGAGCAAACCAGCCGAACCGGTGCGATTGCCCTGAATGATTCAGGCAAAAAAATGGGTCTGTGGGAAAAAATCCAAAGATTCTTCAGAGACAATTTCTGATAAAAGTTTTCAGGGCAGGCGGTGCAGCAACCGTTTGTCCTGAATATTTAAGTGGAATTAAACGGTTTTAAATAATTGCCAAGTGAATAATTTAAAACTTGTATATTTTCTGTTAAAGAATGTAGTAAAAATATAACGCCGACAGCCGAATGGTAAGAAGATTTTTGCCAGTATCTGAATACTTCTTATATAATACGGATAATGAGTTATTTTTGAACCGTCCTTATAAAGCGGGGCGCGGAGGATTATTGAATGGAATTTGTTTACGACGTAGCAGAATCAGCAACGAGCCCTGCTGTTATTAAAGTTATCGGTTTGGGCGGCGGCGGCTGTAATGCCATCAACAACATGGTTGCCAACACTATTCATGGCGTTGAGTTCATCAGTGCCAATACCGATGCACAATCATTGGCTAAAAACAATGCGGCTAAACGCATTCAATTGGGTACAAACCTGACTCGCGGTTTGGGCGCCGGTGCAAATCCTGAGATCGGTCGCGCCGCTGCTCAAGAAGATCGCGAAGCCATCGAAGATGCCATCCGTGGTGCAAACATGCTGTTCATCACTACCGGTATGGGTGGCGGTACAGGTACTGGCTCTGCTCCTGTTGTAGCTGAAATCGCTAAAGAAATGGGTATCCTGACCGTTGCGGTTGTAACCCGTCCGTTTGCTTACGAAGGCAAACGCGTACACATCGCTCAAGCAGGTTTGGATCAGCTCAAAGAGCGCGTTGATTCCCTGATTATTATCCCTAACGACAAATTGATGACTGCTTTGGGCGAAGACGTGACCATGCGTGAAGCTTTCCGTGCGGCCGACAATGTACTGCGTGATGCGGTTGCCGGTATTTCCGAAGTGGTGACTTGTCCTAGCGACATGATCAACTTGGACTTCGCCGACGTGAAAACTGTGATGAGCAATCGCGGTATCGCCATGATGGGTTCTGGTTTCGCACAAGGTATCGACCGTGCTCGCTTGGCTACCGACCAAGCTATCTCCAGCCCGCTCTTGGATAACGTTACTTTGGATGGTGCACGCGGTGTATTGGTAAACATTACCACTGCTCCTGGTTGCCTGAAAATGTCTGAGTTCAACGAGATTATGCGTATCGTCAACCAAAATGCACACCCTGAAGTGGAATGCAAATTTGGTGCTGCCGAAGACGAGAGCATGAGCGAAGACGCTATCCGTATTACCATCATTGCTACCGGCTTGAAAGAAAACGGTACTGACAACCAACTGCGCGCTGCTGCTCGTACCCAACAATTGGTACGTGGTGCGGAAGAAACGCCTCAAGCTCAAAGCCAAAGCAGTGCTGAAAGCCTGGTTCGTACCAACCGCAATATCCGTTCTATGAATCTGACTGCGGCTGATTTCAGCAACCAGTCTGTACTGGATGACTTTGAAATTCCGGCTATCTTGCGCCGTCAGCAACATACTTCTGAGAAATAATCAGGATCATGTATGAAAAGACCTGCCTTAAAGGCGGGTCTTTTTTATTAGCAAAATAAACTTAAGGCCGTCTGAAAGTTTTCAGACGGCCTTAAGTTCAAATAAAGCAAATAACAAACTCACCCTTTATTTAGGATTTGCTTGTTTTCACCCTCACGACGCAACTCTTTAGGCAAGACAAATACAATGCTTTCTTCTGCACCTTCTCCTTCGCGTATGGTCTCGTGTCCCCAGTTTTGAATGGTTTGCAAGACTTCTCGAACCAAGACTTCGGGCGCAGATGCCCCGGCAGTGACACCGACCTTGGTTTTGTTTTCAAACCATTCTTTCTTCAGATAGGTAGCATTATCGACCATATAGGCATCAACTCCGCGCAATGCGGCTACTTCACGCAAGCGGTTGCTGTTGGAAGAGTTGGGCGAGCCGACAACAATCACAATATCGCATTCTTCCGCCAATTCTTTAACGGCAGTTTGACGGTTGGTTGTAGCGTAGCAGATGTCTTCTTTGTGCGGATTGCGGATATTGGGGAAGCGTTGGTTTAAAGCAGCAATAATGTCTTTGGTTTCGTCTACCGATAAAGTGGTTTGGCTGACGTAGGCAAGTTTGTCAGGATTTTTGATGTTCAGTCCGGCTACATCTTCCACTGTCTCAACCAAAAACATTTTACCCGGGGGCAACTGTCCCATCGTGCCTTCCACTTCGACGTGGCCTTTGTGGCCGATCATGATGATTTCGTAATCTTGCTCATCGAGGCGGGCTACTTCTTTATGAACTTTGGTGACCAGAGGGCAGGTGGCATCAAAAACGCGGAAACCACGTTGTGCCGCTTCTTCCTGTACGGCTTTGGATACGCCGTGAGCAGAGTAAATCAGTGTGGCACCCTTTGGGACACCCGCCAAGTCATCGACAAAGACGGCACCTTTTGCCCGCAGATTGTCCACGACGAATTTGTTGTGAACGACTTCATGGCGGACGTAAATGGGTGCGCCGAATTCTTCGAGTGCACGTTCAACAATGCTGATAGCACGGTCAACACCGGCACAGAAGCCGCGGGGATTGGCAAGGATAATGGTTTTTTGAGTCATGTGCGTTCCGTTTTCAGACGGCCTTTGTGTCGTTTGAAGGTGTTTTTTTGTGCAGCAAACCGTCTATTACCAAGCAAACTGCGCCAACGCAGATAAAGCTGTCGGCAATGTTAAATGCGGGGTAGAACCAGTTTTGCCAATAGAAAAGCAGAAAATCGACAACGTGGCCGTGAATCAGACGGTCAACCACATTGCCAATTGCGCCGCCGATAATCATGGCTGCCCCCAGTTTGCCCCAGCGTCCAAACTCATCGCGCCAGATGGCACGGGCCAAATACAGGCTGATGACGACGGCCAGACCTAAAAAGAAGAATTTTTGCCAGCCGCCTTGGTCTGCCAAAAAGCTGAATGCCGCGCCTGGATTATAGGCAAGCGTCAGGTCAAAAAAGTCTGGAATGATATTGAGGCGTTCGCCTTCGGTAAAGTGTTTCAAGATTTCCCATTTGCTCAGTTGGTCAAGAATGATGGCAACGAGGGAAAGTAAGAAAAAGGGCGTTTTTGCAGAAGAGAATGAACTCATGTTTTCAGACGGTTTATGTAATAAAGGGCTTATTTTACCTGAAAGCAGGCAGGAAGTGTTTGCGATGGCATCGACGTTAAGGCCGTCTGAAAATAGAAACGCCGCCACTTGAATGTATCAAAGGGCGGCGTGGCATGTATGTGAGGGCTTATTGGTTTTTAAGTAATGGGAAGCCCAGTTTCTCGCGACTTTCAACGAATTTTTGCGCAACGATACGGCTCAGTGCACGAATGCGGCCGATGTAGGTTGCGCGCTCGGTAACGGAAATGGCGCCGCGTGCATCCAAGAGGTTGAACGTGTGGCCGGCTTTGAGTACAAGCTCGTAAGCAGGTAGGGCAAGACTGGTGTCTTCAACTGCAAGCAGGCGTTTAGCTTGTTCTTCGTAGTTGTTGAATTGGCGCAAGAGCCAATCGGCATCGCTGTATTCGAAGTTGTAGGTGGATTGTTCGACTTCGTTTTGATGATAAACGTCGCCGTAAGTGACGATGTTACCATCAAGGGTTTTTGCCCAAACGAGGTCGTACACGTTTTCTACGCCTTGCAAATACATGGCGAGACGCTCGATACCGTAGGTGATTTCACCAAGTACAGGGGAGCAGTCGATACCGCCGACTTGTTGGAAGTAGGTGAATTGGGTTACTTCCATACCGTTGAGCCAAACTTCCCAACCCAAACCCCAAGCGCCGAGAGTAGGGTTTTCCCAGTCGTCTTCGACAAAGCGGATGTCGTGTACTTTAGGGTCGATACCCAATTCGCGCAGGGAGTCGAGGTATAGGTCTTGAATATTGGCGGGAGCTGGTTTGAGCGCAACTTGGAATTGATAGTAGTGTTGCAGGCGGTTGGGGTTGTCGCCATAGCGGCCGTCTTTGGGGCGGCGGCTGGGTTGAACGTAAGCGGCAAACCAAGGCTCCGGGCCTAATGCGCGCAGGCAGGTGGCTGGATGCGAAGTACCGGCACCGACTTCCATATCGAAAGGTTGGATAACGGTGCAGCCTTTGTCTGCCCAGTAGTTTTGTAATTTGAAAATAATTTGTTGGAAGGTGAGCATGGTGGATGGAATAGATTGGAATAAAGAGGGTATTTTACTGTTTTGAGCTTGTTTTGGATAGGCTGAAGGAAGCGGCGTAGGTTATTTGCTGTTCAATAGGTCTGAAAAAGGGTCGTCTTCTGAAGAAACAGTGTATTTTTCTTGCGCCCATTCGCCTAAATCAATGAGTTTACACCGTTTGCTGCAGAAAGGGCGGTAGGGGCTGTCGGTGTTCCAAACGACTTTTTTGTGGCAGGTCGGACATTTTACAACAGGAGCGGTCATGCAGTTTCTTTCAGAGTTTTTGCAATGGATTGATAGTATTGATGCAAATGGGCAACCTTGATTTTTGCTTCTTCCATGCTATGGGTATTGTCCAATACATCGTCGGCATGCAGCAGTCTGTCACGTCGAGAAGCTTGGGTGGCCATGATTTGACGCGTTTGTTCTTCTGAAAAACCATTGCGCTGGTGTACGCGTTTGATTTGGACGGACTCTGGAACATCTACAACCAAAATACGGTCGGTCTCCGCTTTAAATGCCGGATTCTCAATCAAAAGCGGTACATCGACAATGCCGTAGGCGGATGAGGCAAGTTTTTGTTTCTGCTGTTGGATTTTGTTTAAGATTAATGGCAGAAGCAGGTTTTCCAGTTGTTTTTTAGATTGAGGCCGTCTGAAAACTTCTTCCCGTAAAGCCATACGATTCAGACGGCCTTTATGATCAAAAACCTCATCCCCGAAAAGCTGGCGGATGGCAGGAAGGGCTTCGCCGTTTTCAGCGGTCAGTGAGCGGCTGATGGCATCAGCATCGATAATGGGTACGCCAAGTTCGGCAAACATTTGGGCGATAGATGATTTGCCACTACCGATACCGCCGGTCAAGCCTATCCATAATGTCATTATCGGAATCCTGATTGTACGAGCCACCATTGTACCAGTTGGGTAATAGGTGCATTGGCAACCAAAATAATCCATCCTGCCACAGCAAGACTGGGACCAAAAGCAAAATATTGGCCTTTGCCGACACGGGCGATGAGTGCGCCCACCAGCCCGACTAAGGCAGCCATGAAGATCAGAACAGGCAAAATTCCTACGCCCAGCCATGCACCAAGCGCAGCCAAAAGTTTGAAGTCGCCATTGCCCATGCCGATTTTACCGGTCAGAAGTTTATAGACGGCGCATAAAGTATAAAGGCTCATATAGCCTGCGATTGCGCCTAAAACGGCTGAATGCAGGGGCACGAATGTATCATTCAGATTAAACAGCAGGCCGATCCAAATTAGGGGCTGAGTCAGGCTGTCGGGTAAATATTGAGTATTGGCATCGATAAAGGTCAGCGCAATCAATATGGCAGTCAGAATGAATCCGCCAATAGTTGCCCATGACCAGCCGTATTGCCATGCGACAATACCGAATAAGACACCTGTCAGCAGCTCAATCAGCGGATAGCGTATGCCGATAGCGGTTTTGCAGGAGTGGCATTTTCCTCCCAGGAAAACATAGCTGAGGATGGGGATGTTTTGCCAAAGTTTGATTGGGCTTTTGCATTTGGGGCAGCGTGAATCCGGTTTGCGCAGATTAAATGGCTGTTTTTCTTCGTCTTTCAGCTCGATGCCCAAATGCTCTTTAGAAAATTGTGTCCATTCGCGTTCCATCATTATCGGCGTGCGATAAATAACAACGTTCAGAAAGCTGCCAATCAGTAATCCCAAAATAACGGCTAAAGGAATAGCGAATGGCGCAAGAACGGAGAGGGCGTCGATGGCAGAGTAAATACTATCAAGCATATCAACCTACGACATTACCCAAGTTAAACAGAGGCAGATACATGGCAATCAGCAAGATACCGATGAGCGAACCCAATACCACCATGATGATAGGCTCCATCAAGGCAGATAAGCGGGAGACGGAGTTGTCTACTTCATCTTCGTAGAATTCGGCTGCTTTGTTCAGCATATCGTCCAAAGAGCCTGACTCTTCGCCGATGGCTGCCATTTGGATCACCATATTTGGGAACATATCTGTACTTTGCATACTGGATGTTAGCGACAGGCCTTGGGTTACCTTGGCTCGAATATCTTGAGTGGCTTCTTCATAGAGAATATTGCCGGATGCGCCTGCAACTGAATCTAATACTTCCACCAAAGGAACGCCGGCTGCGAAGAGGGTGGAAGTCGTACGCGCCCAACGGGCGATGGTCGCTTTTCGGACGATGGTGCCAAAAACAGGCAGTCTCAAAATCAAAGCATCGATTCGTTTTTGGAAAGTAGGCGATTTTTCATGGAGTTTGTACAGGCCGAAGGCCGAAACAATCAAAAGGATGATCATAATCCAGCCGTAGTCGACGAATAAATCAGACAAGTTCATGACAAGTTGGGTAAGGCTTGGTAACTCTGCACCCATATTGGCATAAACTTCTTTAAAGGCAGGTAGCACAAACATCATCATGATGAAGATAAGCGCAATCGCCACCACGATAATGGCAATCGGATAGGTCAGTGCGGTTTTGACTTTTTTCTTAATGGCTTGGGTTTTTTCTTTATAGACAGCCAGTTTGTCCAATAAGCTTTCCAATACGCCGCCGGACTCGCCTGCGCTGACCAGATTGCAATAGAAGCGGTCGAAATATTTTGGATATTTGGAGAATGATTTGCCTAATGCGCTACCTTGTTCGACATCGGAGCGAACCTGCATCAGCATTTCGGTCATGCTCGGATTGGAGTGGCCGCGAGCAACGATTTCAAAAGCCTGCATCAGCGGCAAGCCTGCCTTCATCATCGTTGCCAGTTGGCGCGTAAACACCGTGATGTCTTCTTGGGTAATACGGCGTTTGCGTGCGGTTTTAACTTTGCTGATACGCAAAGGGCGAATGCCTCTGCGTTGGAGTTTTTTGCGTGCTTCTTCTTCGTCTTTGGCAACTACTTCACCACGGACAAGACGTTCGGTCTCGGTATTTTTTCCTTCAAATGTAAAACGCTTGCCTTTGCTTCTTGAGCCGAACAGACTTCTTTTTTGCTCTGCTTGAGCCATGAGTTATCCCTTGTTTGTAAGAAATAAAGCGGACTGTTTCCCCGTACCGCTTTATTTTAATTTTCGAAAATATGGCAGTTTAGTCATTGGTATGAGCAGTCACTTCTTCCAACGAGGTCAGGCCTTGCATGACTTTCATGAGGCCGGCACGACGCAAGTCTACCATGCCTTCCTGATAGGCCATGTTCATGATATCAACTTCTGTACCGTTGTTCATAATGACTTTTTGCATTTCATCGCTGACCGGCATGACTTCATAAATACCGATGCGGCCTTTAAAGCCTTTGCCGCGGCAGCTGTCGCAGCCAACCGGGCGGTAGAGTTTCCAATCTTGAGCCAAGTCTGCATCGGTAAAGCCGGCTTTTTTCAATGCTGGAACCGGCGGGCGCTCAACTTCGCGTTTGCAGTTTGGACACAGTCTGCGCAACAACCTTTGCGCCATAATCAGGCTGACCGAGCTGGCGATGTTGAAAGGCGCAACACCCATGTTCAAAAGGCGGGACAGCGTGGCTGGTGCATTATTGGTATGCAGGGTAGAGAAAACCATGTGGCCGGTTTGGGCGGCTTTAATGGCGATGTCGGCGGTTTCCAAGTCACGAATCTCACCGACCATAATAATATCAGGATCTTGACGCAAGAAGGATCGGAGTGCGGCAGCAAACGTCAGGCCTTGTTTTTCATTGACGTTGACTTGGTTGACGCCTGGCAGGTTAATCTCGGCCGGATCTTCTGCCGTTGAAATATTCACATCTTCTGTGTTCAAAATACTCAGGCAGGTATAGAGCGAAACGGTTTTGCCCGAACCTGTCGGACCGGTAACCAATACCATGCCGTAAGGGCGGTTGATGGCTTCCAGCAGCATTTCTTTTTGGAAAGGCTCCAAACCGAGCTGGTCGATATTGAGCGATGTACCATCGGAATTTAGGATACGCATCACCACTTTTTCGCCAAACAATGTCGGCAAAGTGCTGACACGGAAGTCAATCGGACGGCCGTGTTTATGGAAGGCAATTTGAATTCTGCCGTCTTGCGGAATACGTTTTTCGGAAATATCCAAACGCGCCATCACTTTGATACGCGATGCCAACTGGCCGCGTACGGCGACAGGCGGCTGTACGACTTCACGCAATTGCCCGTCCACACGGAAACGGACGCGCGCCATTTGTTCGTAGAATTCAAAGTGGATGTCCGATGCGCCCGCGTTCAGGGCATCGGATAAGGTTTTGTGGATGAAACGGGGGATAGGGCCGTCTTCAGCTTCTTCATTGTCGATATAAAGCGATTGCGATTGCTGCGTTGCTTCATGTTCGTCGTTGATTTCTTTCAGAATGGTTGTCGAACGTTGACCCAGCCATTCCAGCAATGAGCTGAGCTGGTCGTCGGGAACTACGACCAAGTCGACACTTAAACCTGAAGCAAAAGCGATTTTTTGAAAGTTTTGGATTTGGGTTGGATCGGATACGGCGAAATAAACCTTGCGTCCGCGTTTGAAAATCGGAATGCAACGGTTTTGCACCATTTGCTCTTCCGTCAGAATGTCGCTGACTACATTATTGCGCGGGTAGTAGTGCAAATCCAAAAGGGGATAGCTGAATACGCGCGCAACTAACTCCCCCAAAGCTTTAGGGGAGATGATGCCGTCTGAAAACAGGTTGGGCAGGATTTCTTTGCCTGATTGTAAAAGGTTGTTGTAATGTTCCGCTTGTTGATTTGAGATGGTCTGGCTTTGAACCAAAACACGCAATAATCCGACACTCATTTTATTTTCCGTTTCTTGTGCAGTTTTCCCTTTAATTTAGAGGAAAGCCGTATTATTTTATCATTATTATGATTAAAGCATATATTTAATTATGCAAATCTGCTTAAGTTGCAAAGACATGCTTCTGCTTTAATTGTATTTTTATTTCAGACGGCCATTATAAAGCAAGGAGAATAGGCGTTAAACTCGATATTTTTGGATTATGATGAAAAAACAACAATTTTGTCGTAT
>NZ_JBQCVF010000037.1:0-6371 GCF_051962515.1 Neisseria sp. P0009.S007
TATCAGACAGGTTTTGAGTACGGAAGATTTCATGGGTTTCCCTTATGTAAATGATGTTCTCATGCGGCTTATTTTACTTGAAACTGCAATGCGTTGGCATATTTTTGTACGCCAAATCAAATCATGTAAAAAAATAACGTTAAAACGTGTATTGCCAATGTTAGCATCAAGCCGGTGTGATATAATGCCGTGCATCTTGCACAAACTGAAAGACCGAGCATCATGCGTATTGTAGAAAAAGCCTATACTTTCGACGACGTTTTGTTGGTTCCAGCGCACTCAAACGTGCTGCCTCGAGATGTCAAACTTCAAACCAAACTCACCCGCGATATCACGCTCAACCTCCCTCTACTTTCTGCTGCAATGGATACCGTTACCGAAGCGCGTCTGGCCATCTCTATGGCTCAAGAAGGCGGCATCGGCATTATCCATAAAAACATGACGCCGGAGTTGCAAGCGCGTGCCGTTTCCAAAGTGAAGCGCCATGAGAGCGGTGTGGTGAAAGATCCCGTTACCGTTGCGCCGACCGCATTGATCCGCGAAGTCTTGGAAATGCGCGCACAACGCAAACGCAAAATGTCCGGTCTGCCTGTTGTTGAAAACGGCAAAGTGGTCGGTATCGTGACCAACCGCGACCTGCGTTTTGAAAACCGTGTCGATCTGCCGGTTTCTGCTATCATGACTCCCCGTGACCGTTTGGTTACCGTTCCTGAAGGTACCAGCATCGATGAAGCCCGCGAAATCATGCATGCGCACAAAGTTGAGCGCGTTTTGGTGTTAAATGACCAAGACGAACTCAAAGGTCTGATTACAGTTAAAGATATTCTGAAAACAACCGAATTCCCTAATGCCAACAAAGATGCCGAAGGCCGCCTGCGCGTCGGTGCCGCGGTGGGTACCGGCGGCGATACCGAAGAGCGCGTCAAAGCATTGGTAGAAGCAGGCGTGGACGTGATTGTGGTTGATACTGCCCACGGTCATAGCCAAGGCGTTATCGATCGCGTGCGCTGGGTAAAAGAAACCTACCCACACATCCAAGTCATCGGCGGCAACATCGCGACTGCTAAAGCTGCTTTGGATTTAGTCGCTGCCGGTGCGGATGCCGTTAAAGTCGGTATCGGCCCGGGCTCGATTTGTACGACCCGTATCGTGGCCGGCGTGGGCGTGCCTCAACTGACTGCGATTCACAATGTTTCCGAAGCCCTGAAAGGTACAGGCGTTCCCCTGATTGCTGACGGAGGTATCCGCTTCTCCGGCGATATTGCCAAAGCTCTGGCAGCAGGTGCATACAGCGTCATGCTGGGCGGTATGTTTGCCGGTACGGAAGAAGCTCCGGGTGAAATCGAACTTTACCAAGGCCGCTCTTACAAGTCTTACCGCGGCATGGGTTCGTTGGGTGCGATGAGCCAAGGCTCTGCCGACCGCTACTTCCAAGACAAAACCGACAGCACAGACAAATATGTTCCTGAAGGCATCGAAGGCCGCGTTCCTTACAAAGGTCCGATCGTGAACATCATCCACCAGCTGACCGGCGGCCTGCGCTCCAGCATGGGTTATTTGGGTTGCGCCAATATTGCTGAAATGCACGAGAAAGCAGAATTTGTGGAAATCACTTCTGCCGGTATGAGCGAATCTCACGTTCACGACGTACAAATCACCAAAGAAGCGCCTAACTACCATCGTTAAACGAGTATAAAAAGGTCGTCTGAAAATATTTCAGACGGCCTTTCTGTTTTTATAAGGTTTTAAAAATGAAGCAAATATTGCTTGCTGCCGTTATGCTTAGTATTTGGGGTGTGGTATTTGCCGAATAATTGGGAAGACAAACGCTTCACGCGCTCGAGCCAGAGTGCATCTGTTGAAATAATATGTATCAACCAGTACGTTCTGATCTAGGCGATTAAACCGAGTTTCAGACGGCCTTTTAAAAATCGTATTACAATAAGCCAAAATTAAAAACACATTCCATTATGTCCAAAAAAATCCTGATTATTACCCCAAGCTGGATTGGGGACTGCGTCATGACCCAACCGCTTTATCGCCGTTTGCATGAGCTGCATCCCGGCTGCACTATTGATGCTTTTGCGCCCAAATGGTCGATGGCCGTATTTGAGCGTATGCCTGAAATCAACCGTGTGATGGAAAACCCGTTTGGACATGGTGCGTTGGAATTAAAAAAACGCTGGCGTATCGGACGTGAATTGGGAAAAGAAGGCTATGATCAAGTAATTGTTTTGCCCGGTTCGCTCAAATCCGCCATTATTGCCTTGGCTGCGGGCATTAAGCAGCGTACGGGCTATGTTGGCGAGTCGCGCTATTTTTTGTTGAACGATATCCGCAAGTTGGATAAGGCCGCGTTGCCGTTGATGGTCGACCGCTATACTGCGCTGGCACATCCGACCCAAGCGGATTTTAACGGGCATTCCGATAATCCCTGTTTCACGATTGATTCCGAAAGCCGTCAAGCCGCTTTGGCAAAACATGGTTTGACGACGGATAAACCGATTTTGGCATTTTGTCCCGGTGCGGAATATGGCCCGGCCAAGCGTTGGCCTGCGCGTCATTTTGCCGAACTCGGCCGCCGATATTTGGCCGAGGGTTGGCAGGTTTGGCTGTTTGGTTCGCAAAAAGATTTCGATATTGCAGATGAAATCAACCAACTTTCAGACGGCCTGTGTACCAATCTTTGCGGCAAAACCAATCTTCCGGAGGCGATTGATCTGTTGTCTTGCGCCGATACGGTCGTGTGCAACGACAGCGGTCTGATGCATCTTGCGGCCGCGCTTGATCGGAAATTGGTTGCGGTTTACGGCTCATCCAGCCCTGACCATACGCCGCCTCTAAGCCAAAAGGCAAAAATCGTCAGCTTGAATTTGGATTGTTCGCCATGTTTTAAACGCGAATGTCCGTTAGGGCATACGGATTGTTTGAACAAGCTGACGCCGGATATGGTGCAAAAAGCAGCGGAAGAGCTGGCTCGTTCGGCGTAATCCAATAAAGCTTAGATGGAAAGTAGTAAAGGGCAGATTTGAGTCTGCCTTTTGATTTTTCATTTCTTTGATTTCTTAACGAAAGGCCGTCTGAAAATTATATTTCAGACGGCCTTTTTTGGTTTCAATATATCCGATTATTTTTGATGCAGATTGTAAACGTATTCGACTTCTTCGCGGCTGCCCATGAATACGGCAACACGTTGGTGCAGGCCGGTAGGTTGGATGTCGAGCATGGCTTCGATGGCGTTGTTTGATGCGCCGCCGGCTTGTTCCATAAGCAGGCTCATCGGGTTGGCTTCGTACATCAGGCGCAGTTTGCCCGGTTTGGATGGGTCGCGTTTGTCTTGCGGATACATGAATACGCCGCCGCGCATCAGGATGCGGTGGATTTCGGCAACCATGCTGGCTACCCAGCGCATATTGTAGTTTTTGCCGCGTACGCCGGTTTCGCCTGCCAGCAATTCGTCAATGTATTGTTGAACAGGGGCGAACCAATGTCTTTGGTTGGACATATTGATGGCGAATTCTTTAGTAGACTCGGGAACGCGCGGATTTTCTTTGGTCAGCAGGAATTGGTTGGCATCGTCCAGAGTGAAGACGAACACGCCGTGACCGACAGTCAGTACCAGTTGTGTTTGCGGACCGTATAAAACATAACCTGCGGCCACTTGGTCGCGGCCTTTTTGCAGGAAGGACTCGGTAGTTAATGCGCCTTCTGGTTTCGCCAAGATGGAGAAGATGGTGCCGACGGAGATGTTGACGTCGATATTGGAAGAGCCGTCCAACGGGTCAAACAATACCAAATAGCCGCCGTTTTCGTGTGTGGCGACATAGGTGTCTTCTTCTTCGCTGGCAAGGCCTGCGATGTTGGCATTGGCTTTTAAAACATCAATCATGATGTTGTTGGCAATGACGTCAAGTTTCTTTTGGTCTTCGCCTTGGATGTTGCCGGTACCTGCCATGCCCAAAACGCCGGAAAGCGCGCCGAGGCGGACTTTGGCGTTGATGTCCAAACAGGCGGCGGCTACGGATTCCAGTACGCTGGCCAGCTCTTGCGGCAGTTTGTGTTCGGGCAGGTGTTGGGCTAAGAATTGGTTCAGTGTCTTCATGGTTTCACTCTTTTCCTAAGTTTGAATCGAATATTTTTCAATTTCAGGCCGTCTGAAAACGGCGTGTTCATTTGGTTTTGCTCTCGGCCATGCCTAAAACTTCTTTAGTGCAGGCGATGCTGGTGTCTTTGATGCGTTTTTTCAGCTCGTCGCTGATGGAGTCGCTGCCGCCCAAAAGCGATGTCGCTTCTTCAGGATTGATTTGGTCGACTGTTTTTTCGCCGATGCAGCGGCAGATTTTTTCAGTGGTCGCGGAATCAAACGGGCTTTTTCCGGAGGCTTTTTCTACGCAGGCTTCGGTTGCCGAGCGGACAAATTCGGTGCGGAAACTTTGGGTAAATTCTTCTTTAAATTCGTTTTTTGCTGATTCGCTGCACGCGCAGAGCAGGAGTGTGCAGGCTAGGGGTGTGCGTATATTCATGAGTGGACGGCCGTTAATTGTTATGTTGTGAATTGTAGTGGAAAAAGGCTTAAGTATAAAGGGTTAAGGCCGTCTGAACAGGTATGGCGGCAAAATCAAAGCGTTTGGGTATACGTTCAGACGGCAGTGTTTATTTCGTTTTGCTTTCCAATACATAATGCGCGCCGACATCTTGCGCCAAAATTTTGGCAAGTTCGGGCAGATTGTTTTGCAACTGTTCGGCAAGCATATAGGGCGGGTTGATGACGAACATGCCGCTGCCGTGCATACCGAAGCCGTCGCTGCGCGGCGTATGGACATGAAGCTCGGCGTGCAGATAATTGTCGGGAGCGATTTTTTTGAGTTCGTCCGGAAGTTTGCGGCTTTCTTCGCGGCTCAAGCAGGGATACCAAACCATGTAGCAGCCGGTTTCAAAGCGTTTTAAAGCATCTTTCAAGACTTGGACGACACGGCGGTAGTCTTGTTTTTCTTCGTAGGGCGGATCAATCAAGACGGCGGCGCGGCGCGGCGGAGGAGGCAGAAGTGAAATCAAACCTTGATAACCGTCCGCTTGGCTGACCTGCACTTTACGCGCAGGGCGAACTTCGCGCATATTGTTTTGTAAATGGACAAAATCGGCAGGGTGCAGCTCAAAGAGGCGCATTTTGTCGCTGTCGCGCGTGAGCGCCTGTGCTAGCCAAGGCGAGCCGCAGTAAAGGTTGTCTTGCGGCAGTATTTGTTTCAGACGGCCCACAAATTCGGCCAATTCGGCAGGCAGCTTGTCAGCTTGTTCCAAGAGCACAAAGCCTTGTTTGTATTCGCCGACTTTTTGCGCTTCATCGCCGCTCAAATCATACAAACCGGCACCGCTGTGCGTATCGATATACCAATAGGGCTTGTCTTTGCGGTTGAAATATTCGAGGACGAGGAAGAGGGTAAAGTGCTTGAGCATATCGGCATGGTTGCCGGCATGGAAGGCGTGGCGGTAGCTGAGCATGATCGGGCTGCGGAAATAAAAATTCGATTATACCCCAAACCATCGCCATCACCGCTTTCAGACGGCCTTTGTGCCTGGAAAATGCTACAATATCCGCCTTATCGTACCATCGGAAAGAAGACATCATGTTTACAGGCATCGTACAAGGTATGGGCAAAATTACAGACATCGCCCAACCTTCGCCCGACTTTCGTACCCACACAGTTGAGCTGCCCCCCGAAATCGCCGACAATCTGCAAACCGGCGCCTCTGTCGCCAACAATGGTTGCTGCCTGACCATTACCCGAATCGACGGCAACAAAGTCAGCTTTGATTTGATGGACGAGACCTTACGTAAAACCAATCTCGGCAGCTTGAAAGTCGGCGACAGTGTCAATTTGGAACGCGCGGCGCGGTTTGGCGATGAAATCGGCGGCCATGTAATGAGCGGCCATGTGATGGCGGTTACCCGAATTTCCCGAATTGAATCAAGCGAGTTCAACCGTACAGTTTGGTTTGAGCTGCCGGAAAACCTCAAGCCCTACATCCTGACCAAAGGCTTTGTCGGTTTGGACGGTTGCAGCCTGACCATAGGTGAAATCAGCGACAGCGAATTTTGCGTACACCTGATTCCGGAGACTTTGGAGCGCACCCTGTTTGGCAGCCGCAAAGAAGGCGACCTCATTAATATTGAAATCGATCCGCAAACCCAAGCCGTTGTCGATACCGTGATGCGAGTATTGGCGCAAAAGGCCGTCTGAAAAAAAGAAAGCCGAAATGAAATTATCCAATTTTTTGAAAAAAGCGAATTCCGTTTTAAACCGTCTGGATTTAATCCTGCCTGACGAAGCCGGTAAAACCGACTGGCGCGCTTTGGCCTACCGTTGGCACAG